>JACRCS010000160.1 GCA_016218905.1 Deltaproteobacteria bacterium | reverse complement strand
CCGACGGGCGGCCACCGATCGTGATGTACAGCATCCGGACCCCGGAAAACATGGAGAAGACGAAGAAGTCGATCGCCCAGTACTCCAAGCACGACGCGGAGGTCTGGCACGAACTGCGGTCGAAGGTCGCGGCGATGGACCCCCAGCTGGCGGCGGCCTTCTACAGCCCGCCCATGCAGCCGACGCCGGAAATCCCCGACCCCGTCAATTTTATGACCATCCAGCAGATGGAGGCCCTCGGTCTGCCCCGCCACTTCGGCGTCTCTTCCGCGAAGGCGATCATCGACCACTGCTTCGAATCGGATGAGCTAAGGGCGCTCCTCTACCGCATGAGCGTCGAGTGGGGCTGCCCGCTCAACATGGAAGGCCTCGGTTCGATGGTGATCTTCGCCGTCTTGTGGGTCACGCTGAACTGGCGCCTGAGCGTCGGCGGGACCCACACCTTCGCCCACGCGCTGGCGATGGCCGCCGTCAAGGAAGGCGTCCACATCTACGAGAACAGCGACGTCGTGAAGATCCTGGTGGAGAACGGCAAGGCCGTCGGCGTCCGGCTCGCGAGCGGAGAGGAGATCGAGGCGCGCAAGCTCGTCTCTTCGAACGCCTGCGCGAAGCAGACGCTCCTGCGGCTGGTGGGAGAGGAGCACTTGAGCCCCCTTTGGGCCAAACGCGCCAAGGAGCAGATTCAGGGGCCTTCCTGTGTGCTGGCCTCCACCGCCTTCGCGCTGCACGAGGCCCCCAGGTACAAGAGCGCCCGGTGGAACCCGGACATCGACCGCTGCTACTACACGGTCACGGGCTTCGATACCGCGCAGCAGGTCCACGACTACTGCGCCGACGCGGAGTCCGGGAGAATCCCATCGCGGCCGGGCGTCGGGACCTACGTCAATAGCCTCTGGGACCCCACCTACGCCCCTCCGGGCAAGCACAGCTTGACCGGCTGGCTCTTCTTCCCCGTCGCCAGCGCGTACACCGAGAAGGAGTGGGACGAGTGCCGGAGGACGTACAACCAGAAGATCATCGATCACTTCGTCCACTGGGCGCCGAACATGACCCGGGAGAACGTGCTCGACGACTTCTTCTACACGCCTCTCGACCAGGAACGGGAGATGCGGCTCATGGAGGGCGACTTCAACAACGGCGCCGTCCGGCCGGACCAGCTGGGCTGGATGCGGCCCTTCCCCGAGGCTTCGAAATATAAGACGGAGATCGAGAACCTCTATATGTGCGGGCCGTGCATGCACCCCGGCGGAGGCATCTCGGCGGGTTCCGGCTACGCCTCCTACAAGCAGGTGGCGGAAGACTACGGCCTGAAGAAACTCTGGGAGGGGCACCCGCGGGGATACTGACGAATTCGCCCTCTCCTGCCGGAGAGGGTTGGGATGAGGGTCCCCCTCCCGGGAGGGAGAGGGACAAGAAGCCCAAGATCCGGGGGCGGAGTCTCAATAGTCCGAAGCGGACCCAACGTCTACGGGTGTTGGGTTTCGCGGGCTCAACCCAACCTACGGCTGCTATGGATTCACTGGAGGTCGAAGATGAGTACCGCCGCTACCATCCCCGTCGTCTCCCCGAAGGGACAGACCCTGAACGGGCTGGGGATGATGGTGAGTCAGTACCTGGAGCAGGACTTTGCCGAGTTCCCGCACAAGGTCCGAGCGGCATCGAAGATCCGCTGCGCCATCGCCCTGGAAATGGACAAGGGAGTCGCCGTGACGATCTCGTTCTTGGGGGACTGGGTGATGGTGGAAAACGGGGTAGGCGCCCGCCCGGACCTTCACATCAAAGGCTCCTATCTCGTCCTCTCCGGAGTTCTCTGCGGCAAAGTCAACCCGGTCGTAGGCGTGTGGAACCGGTCGATTCACCTCGTCGGCCTCCCTCGAAAGCCCTTTCAGGCCTTGCGGGTCATGAGCCTGCTCAAGATCCGGCCCGAGGCATCGGCTGAAGGCGGCCTGTTCCGAAGAAGGCGGTGGCCCCTCCTGGTCGGCGGGTCGATCGCCGGGCTCGCGGGTCTGGCGGTCCTCCTCTGGCTGCTCCGTTGACGATTTCCTCGGACGCTGAGCTACCTTTACCCGCAAAGCTGGACGGAGGACCGAACGTCATGACAGGCATCAGTTCGTACGGTGGTTACGTGCCCCGTTACAGGCTCGACCGGAAGTTGATCTTCAACGCCATGGGGTGGATGAACGCGGGCAACGGCGCCTTGAGCCGGGGGGAAAAGGCCGTCGCCAACTTCGACGAGGACAGTATCACGATGGCCGTGGCGGCCGGGGTCGACGCCCTCGCCGGGATGGACCGGGCTGCCGTGAGCGGCGTCTACTTCGCTTCCACCACGATGCCCTACAAAGAGAGGCTCAACGCCGGAATCATCGCGGGCGCGCTTGCTCTCCGCGAGGACGTGCGGGCCGCCGACTTCACGGGGGGGCTGAAGGCGGGGACGAGCGCACTCCTCGCTGCCCTGGATGGGGTTCAGGCAAAGGCCGTCGAGAATGTTCTCGTCTGCGCCTCCGACTGCCGGCTGGCCAAGCCGGCGGCGCCGCAGGAGCTCATCTTCGGCGACGCGGCGGCCGCCCTTGTGGTCGGAGACCGTGACGTCATCGCGGAGTTCAAGGGGTCCTACTCCATCACCGCCGATTTCGTCGACCACTTTCGGGGAGCCAACGCGAAGTACGACCGCCAATGGGAGGACCGCTGGATCCGGGACGTGGGCTACGAACGGCTCATACCCCAGGTCGTCCGGGGGTTCCTGGAGAAGTACGGCCTCAAGATCTCCGACTTTGCGAAGGTGGTCTACCCGTGCCACTACGCGCCCGCCCGGAAGTCGATCAACAGGATGCTGGGCATCGCGCCGGAGGCGGAGCAGGCGAACCTGCTCGCCGAGATCGGCGAGGCCGGCACCGCGCAGTCGCTGGTCATGTTCGTCAACGCCCTGGAGACCGCGAAACCGGGTGACAAGCTCCTGCTCGTGAGCTTCGGAAGCGGCTGCGACGCGCTCGCGTTCGAGGTCACCGGCGCGATCGAGAAGCAGAGGGACAGAAACGGCATCGCCGGGAGCCTCGCGAAGAAGGCGGCGCTCGACAACTACACGAAGTACCTCGTCTGGCGCGACGTCCTGCCCGCCGAGGGCGGCTTGCGGAGCGAGGAGGACCTCTGGACCCGGTTCTCGGCCCTCTGGCGGGCCCAGAAGTTCGTGTCGGGGCTGTGGGGCGGCAAGTGCAGACAGTGTGGCACCCCTCAACTCCCGGCCCAAAGGGTCTGCGTAGAGCCGAGTTGCGGGGCTCTCGACCAGATGGAGGACCTCCTCTTCTCCGACAAGGTCGGCTACGTCGCCACCTACACCGGCGACAACCTGGCCCCTTCGTACAATCCGCCGGCGATCTACGGAGCGGTGAACTTCGAAGGCGGGGGAAAGTTCTACTTCGACTTCACCGACTGCAACCTCGAGGAGCTCTCCACGGGCATGCCCGTGCGCATGTCGTTTCGTCGGAAGTACTACGACAAGCTGAGGGACATTTCGGGCTACTTCTGGAAGGCCGTCCCCGTGAAGGAGGCGAAGTGACATGGCAAGCGGAATCAGGGACAAGGTCGCCATCCTCGGAATGGGCTGCACGCGCTTCGGCGAGCGCTGGGAGTCCAGCGGGGAAGACCTGATCGTCGAGGCCTTCACGGAGTGCCTCGCGGATGCGGGAATCGAGAAGGGGGAGATCCAGGCGGCGTACCTCGGCACGTACCACGAGGAGCACAGCCTTGGGAAGTCCGCCACCCCTTTGTCCCTCACTCTCAAGCTGCCCTACATCCCGGTGACGCGGGTCGAGAACTACTGTACCACCGCCACCGAGGCGTTCCGTGCTGCCTGCTATGCGGTGGCTTCCGGGGCGTATGACATCGTGCTGGCCCTGGGGGCAGAGAAGCTCAAGGACACGGGTTATGGCGGGTTGCCCAGGGGAGCCGCCATGGGGGTCAACGCGTTCATGATGGGGGCCAACGCCACGGCTCCGGGCTGCTTCGCCCAGTTGGCTACGGCCTACGCGGCGAAGTGGGGAATTCCAATGGAAAGGATCAAGGACGCCATCGCGCACATCTCGGCGAAGAGCCACGCGAACGGCGCCTTGAATCCCAAGGCGCACCTTCGAAACCTCGTGACCGAGGAACAGATCAAGGCCGCGCCGATGATCGCCTACCCCCTCGGACTCTTCGACTGCTGCGGCGTAAGCGACGGCGCGGCGGCGGCGATCGTCTGTACGCCCGAGATCGCCAGGAGCCTCAAGCGCAATCAGGAGCTCGTGAAGGTGAAGGCCATCGCGGTGAGCGGCAGCTCGGGGGCCGAGGCCATGCACGGGGACTGGGACGGCGCCCACTTCGCGACCACGCGGAGCGCCGCCCGCAGGGCGTACGCGGAAGCCGGGGTCGGGAACCCGCGCGAAGAGATCAGCATGATGGAGGTGCACGACTGCTTCTCCATCACCGAGTTCGTCATCATGGAGGATCTCGGGATCTCGCCCGAGGGCGGGGCGTACGAAGACGTCATGAGCGGATTCTTCGACCTGAGGGGTCACACTCCGTGTCAGGTGGACGGAGGGCTCAAGTGCTTCGGCCACCCCATCGGCGCCTCGGGGCTTCGGATGGTGTATGCGATGTACGAGCAGCTGCTCGACCGCCTGCCGGCGGAGCGCAAAGTGAAGAACGCGCGGCTCGGCCTGACCCACAACCTCGGCGGCGCGCCCTGGGCGAGCGTGGGCGGGAACTCTATCGTGGTGAAGGACTATAGCGGCGGTAGCCTGCCTTAGCGTGATGGTGTTCCGAGCCGACCATACGGAAGGAAGGGCACCCAT
>JACRCS010000136.1 GCA_016218905.1 Deltaproteobacteria bacterium | reverse complement strand
GTCTACTTCGGCCCGGCCCTCCAGTAGAGGGTCTTGCCGCTCTTCCACTACGCGCTTCGGCCGAATGGCCTGCTGCTGCTGGGCGTCTCCGAGACCGTCGGCACCCACCTCGACCTCTTCTCCGTCGCCGACGCCCGGGCGAAGGTCTACGTGAGGAAGGCGGCACCCGACAGAGCTTCACGCGGCTTCTCCCAGATCGGGCCCGAGGCGCGCGGGGGAGAGCCGTACGCGCTGCACCCCGACTCGGCGACCGTTCCGAGCCTCGCGGAGGTGCAGAAGAAGGCAGACCGGATCCTGGCCGCTGAGGTCGGCGCGCCGGGCGTCGTCGTCGACGAACGCCTCCAGGTGCTGCAGTTCCGTGGGCGGACGGGACCGTTCCTCGAGCACGCCCACGGCGAAGCGACGTTGGACCTTTTGAAGATGGCGCGTGAGGGTATCGCCATCGACCTTCGGACCGCGCTCGGTCGTGCCGTACGGCAGGGCGTGCGGGTGAAGCAGCAGCCGTTGAACGTGCGCGGGAAGGCTCGCGGGGAAGGAGTGCGGATCGAGGTGGTCCCCTTCCGCGTGCCGCCGTCGGAGGAGAAGTTCTACCTCGTCCTGTTCGATTCGCCCTCCGGTGCTTCGGTCTCGACGGCCTCGGCTTCGGGGAAGGGGGGCTCGGCGGCGAAGAAGGCGGAGCGGCTCCCGCAGGAAGACGCTGCGGTCGTTCGCCTGCGAGACGAGCTGGCGGCCACGCGCGAGTCGCTCAAGAGGGTCTTCGAGACGCAGGAGGCGACGAACGAGCAGCTGAGGACCGCCAACGAGGAGATCACTTCGGCGAACGAGGAGTTGCAGGTCACGAACGAGGAGCTGGAGACCGCCAAGGAGGAGCTGCAGAGCACGAACGAGGAGCTGACCCTGCTCAACGACGAGCTCGAGAGCCGGAACGACCAGCTTGGGCAGGTGAACAACGACCTGCAGAACCTCCTCACGAGCGCGGACACCCCCATCGTCATCCTCGATCCCGACCTGCGGATCCGGCGCTTCACGTACCTCGCTGAGAGGTCGCTTCACCTGATCCCTGGAGACAGAGGACGCCCGATCACCGATATCGCCCTTCCGATGTCGATCCCCGGCTTGCCGGATCTCGTTCGCGAGGTGATCGAGGGCCTCGTCCCCCGGGTGATCGAGGTGACGTGCGCCCAGGGCCACCGTTGGTCGATCGAGTTCCGCCCCTATCGGACCACGGACAACCGGATCGACGGCGTCGTCGTCGCCTTCCTCGACGTCGACGCCTTCCTGGCGCGTCGAGCCGAATCCGCTCCGTCGTGACGCCGCGCCGGGGCTGGTCGGAACCCGTCTCCTAAGCCCCGCGGCTCCCGCGCAGCTTCTCGAGCGCGACGAGCCGCTCGATCGTGTCGAGAGTCAGTTCGTCTTTGCCGAGCTCCCGGAGGCGCGACCACTCGCGCCGCAGCTCGCGCGAGAGGGAATCCGGGAGCAGGCGCAGCCACCCTTCGATTCGGAGGTCGACGAACTCCCGCTTCTCCTCGATCGTCAGCTCGCGGGCGAGGAGGAGGCGCGTGGCATCCTCGTCGTCGACGAGGGCCTGGAGGATCGACCAGCGGTCGCCGGGCCGCTCGACGCAGAGGTCCGCGAAGGAGACGCTCGACGTTTCGCGGATCAGCTCCTCCTCGCGTGTCGTCCGGCTCTCGTGCTCTTTCGTCTCGTCCCAGCTCTCCGAGTCCTCCGCGAGGTAGCGGAGGTACTCCATGGCAAAGAGGCAGGTCGGTAGGATGAGGACCTCGCTCGTCCGGGCGTCGACCCAGAGCGCCGCCGAGGCACGGAGACAGCGGCGTGAGGTGGTCTCGGCCAGCTTCTTCCCGAAGACGAGCGCGACGGACTCCTTCACGAAGCAGGGGAGCTCGCTCGAGATGATTTCCCGGGACCCCGGGACGTGGCGTTCGAGGAGAACCGCCGCGCGCCGGTCGAGCGCGACGAGATCGCTCGTCACCGCCGGGAGGCCGAGCGTCGTGCAGCCGAGGTTGTAGACGATGGCCCGCGGCAAGGTGACCCCCTCGGGCCAGGCGTCGCGCAGGTCGCGGTTGTCGGGGAGCGACGTTCCCCCTCCCCACTCCTCCGGGTAGGTCGAAATCGACCGACCGTAGTTCACCGAGCCGGTCGCGCGGATCCTCACGCGGGTCTGCGGGACGAGCCCGCCGAAGGGGGAAAGGAGTGGTGCGATCCTGAGGAGGGTCTCCGTGTGCGCCTTCACCCCCGCTTCCAGGAGCCTCATCAGAGCTTCGCGGTCGGCGGTCGAGACGACGGGCGCGAACGCCCCGGCGGCGACCGCGGCGCGGAAGTCGGCGGCGAGCCGCTCGGCTTCGGCGGGTGCGTCGGCACGGATCCCCTGCATCGTGACGCCGTCGGCGCGCGAGAACTGGCGGACGACGCCCGGGTGCCCCGTGTCGAACCCGCCGCGGAACCCGGCGCGTCCTGCGCCGATCAGGAAGGTGACGCGTGGCCCCGGCTCGCCGGCCTTTTCCGCGAGAACGGCGAGGCGACGCTCGGCCTCCTCCCTTCCGGCGATGGCCAGGGTGCAGGCGGCGTCCGTCGCGATCTTGCCGCTCTGCTCCGCCGTGTCGGACATCGCTACGAAGACGCGGACGACGGCCTCGCTTCGGTCGAAACGGGTCCGGAAGACGGCCGCCGTCGGGAGGCCGGAGAGGTCCCGTCCCCTCTCGAGCGCGAGGTAAAACGCCTCGAGGAACTCGGGCAGGTGCGCGAGGGCGCCGACGTTCTCGCAGAGCGGAACGAGGCGGACCCGGGAGATCTTGTTGACGAGCGCGGCCCGGAGCGCCTCGGGGACTCTCCCGCCGAGAAAGACGTCCGCGTGGCCGTCGGCCCCTTCGAAGAGCCCGGCGATCGCCGCCCGGTAGAGAGTCCCGATCTTGATGACGGCGCCGATCTCCGCCACCGAGTTCACCTGCGGGACCGTGACCTCGGGCAGGGCGTTCTGAACGGGGGTGACGCCAAGCTTCCCGCAGGCCAGATGGAAGAGAACGTTGGCGCGGGCGACCGAGCCGAGGATCCGGAGGATCTTCTCCTCGTCCTGCTCGATGAAGGGGTTCGGGACGCGGAAGAGGAGGTGCCGGTC
>JACRCS010000133.1 GCA_016218905.1 Deltaproteobacteria bacterium | reverse complement strand
ATCCTGTGGCGGTCGGGGGGACGGTACGATCCGCGGATTGCCCGGGGGATTCCCGAAGGGAGCCGAGGAGTTGCGATGAGTGAACGGTTTTCGAGCCCGACTTACGTCGTCCGAAGGAAGGTCTTCACGGTGGCGGGCGGCGCCTTTCACATCTACGACGGGCAGGGGCAGCTCGTCCTCTATTCGAAGCTGAAGGCGTTCAAGCTCAAGGAAGACCTCCGCCTCTTCACGGGAGAGGACATGAGGGAGGAGCTGCTGGCAATTCACGCCCGGAAGGTCCTTGACATCTCGACCACTTACGACGTGACGGACTCCGTGACGGGTCAGAGGGTCGGTGCATTGCAGCGCAAGGGGCTCCGCTCACTCCTCCGCGACGAGTGGCTCCTGCTGGACGTCGACGACCGCGAGATCGGCCGTGTCCGTGAGGACTCGATGGCTCTGGCGTTGTTGCGCCGAATCCTGACGAATCTCGTCCCGCAGCGCTTCGACGTCGAGGTGATGGGTCAGAAGGTCGCCACCGTCCGCCAGAACTTCAACCCTTTCGTCCTGAAGCTGACGGTGGACTTCACTGCGGACCAGTCCCGGCTCCTCGATAGGCGGATGGGACTGGCCGCCGCCCTGCTCCTCTGCGCCATCGAGGGTCGCCAGGGCTGAGGGGAGGCCCTCAATCAGACCGGCCGCGGGCCCTGCTTTCCCTGGCTGTGTGTGAGGGGGCGGCCACAGGCTTCTCGATGAGCCGCCGCTCGACGGGCGAGGAGAGGACGATCGAGGTCGAGGTCGTGCCGAACGGAGTCAGGCGGTCGATGAGCGCCTCGAGGTTTCCGACCGTCGCGACCGCGACCTTCAGCGTGAACGAGTCGCCGCCCGTGCCCCTGTGGCACTCGAGTACTTCCGGGAGGCCGCGGACGAGAGCGGTGACGCGGGGAAGGACGTCGCCCACGACATTCAGCCGGACGACCGCGAGGATCGGACGGCCCAGCTTCCTCGGGTCAATGTCGGCCCTGTAGCCGACGATGACCCCCGCTGCCTCGAGGTTCCGGACCCGTTCGGCGACGGCGGGCGTCGAGAGGCCGACGCGCCGGCCGAGCTCGGAGAAGCTGAGGCGGGCGTCGAGCTGGAGCTCGCGGAGGATCGCCCAGCCTTTCATGTCGAGAAGCTTTGCGATCGGTAGCACTTTCTAACAAAACCCCTGCCGAATGATAGACGAATCAGCCAACTGGCTTCCATTCGGAATTCTCCCGGGCCGTCCCCCTCCATACGATTCCCGTTCGACAGGAGGACGAGAAGTGCCGCCCACCAGACCGCTCCACGAACCCCACAAGATCAAGACGGTCCGCCTCATCGCGTTCCCGACCCTCGAGGAACGGAAGCGGAACCTCTCCCGGGCGCACTTCAACACCTTCAACCTCGTGCCGTCGCAGGTCTCGTTCGACATGCTCTCCTACGGGACGAGCGCGATGAGCCAGGACCAGATCGCTGGCCAGCTCGTCGGCGACGAGGCGTACGCCGGGGCACGCAACTTCGACACGCTCGTCGAGGCGGTGAACCGCGTCCTCGGCCACACATACGTCTGCCCGACGCACAACAGCCTCGGCGCGATCAAGCTCCTCGTCACGACGATCATCCCGAAGGGGTCGCTCGTTCCGAGCAACGCGGTGGGGCGCATCGACGTCTGGACGCCGCGCGCGATCGAGATCGCCGACGTCCGCGACCGCTACGAGTCGGTCTTCACCGGAAACGTCGATCTCCCGCATCTCGAGGTGCTCCTCTCCGAGCGGAAGGCTGCCGTCGTCCTCCTCCAGTCCTTCGCCGACGGGCAGCACCCGTTCAGCCTCGCGAACCTCCGCTCGGTCCGCGCGACCGCCGACCGGCACGGCCTCCGCCTCGTCCTCGACGTCTCCCGCGTCATCGAGAACGCCTGGTATCTCCAGAAGCACGAGGCCGGGCAGGCGGAGCGGTGCATCGCCGAGATCGTCAAGCAGATCGCCAAGACGGCCCACGTCGTCCTCCTCGACGGCGCGCAAGACCCGAAGTCGAACACCGGCGGCCTCCTCGCGACGGACAACCCGGCCGACCACGAGCACTTCATGAACGAGGTCGTTCTCTACGAGGGGCTCCACACCTACGGCGGCATGGCCGGGCGGACGATGGAGGTCTTCGCGCGCGGCCTCTCCGAGATGTGCTCCGAGGACGAGGTCCAGTGGGTCATGCACCAGACGGAGCGCTTCACCGCGCGCCTTCGTGAAGGCGGCGTCCCGCTCGAGCGGGGCTGCGACGGCGCGTACGTCAAGGCCGACGAGTTCCTCCCGCACGTTCCCGAGTTCCCCGAGCAGGCGCTCGCCGTCGCGCTCTACCAGTCGGCCGCCGTCCGGACGGTCGTCCCGGGGCGGAAGGGGCACGACCACCTCCTCCCGGTCCAGATCCCGCGCCTCGCGATGACGAACTGGCAGCTCGACCAGGTCGCCGACGCGGTGATCTCCCTCTTCCGCCAGCGCGACAGGGTCGCCCCGCTCGACGTCGAGACGGACAGCCCGTGGAACGACCAGCTCCGGTTCCGGTCGGTCTACGCCGACCTCGCGACGTACGAGTTCGACTGCTACCCGTTCGTCATCCACACGACCGAGCCGATCGGGATGACGACCCGCGAGCAGCGCGAGAAGGCGGTCCGCGAGGCGGGCTGGAACACGTTCCTCCTCCGGTCAGCCGACGTGACGATCGACCTCCTCACCGACTCGGGGACGACGGCGATGAGCACGGAGCAGTGGGCGGCGTACGACGGCGCGAACGCCACTCCCGCCACCAGCGAGGCGTACCTCCGGTTCGTGTCGGCGATGAAGGAGATCTACGGCTACGAGTACATCCTCCCGACGCACCAGGGGCGGGCGGCCGAGCACATCCAGAGCGAGGTGCTCATCAAGCCCGGCCAGTACGTCCCCGGGAACATGTACTTCACGACGACGAAGGCCCACCAGGAGCTCCCGGGCGGCATCTTCGTCGACGTCATCGTCGACGAGGCGCACGACCCCCAGAGCGAGTTCCCCTGGAAGGGGAACGTCGACCTGAGGAAGCTCGACGCGATCGTGAAGGAGCACGGGGCGGAGAAGGTCGCCTACCTCTCCTTCGAGCTCTCCGTGAACATGGCGGGTGGCCAGCCGGTCTCGATGGACAACCTTCGCGAGGTCTACGCGTACTGCCGCCCGAAGGGAATCCCGGTCCTCTTCGACGCGACGCGCGCCGTCGAGAACGCCTACT
>JACRCS010000132.1 GCA_016218905.1 Deltaproteobacteria bacterium | reverse complement strand
TGGCCGGGTTGTTGATGTGCGGGCCGTGGACGAGAGCGATTCCCCAGTGAGCCATGGCGAGCGCCGGATCGTGCCGGGCCGCCTCGGCGAAGGCGCGCGCGGCTTCGTCGTGATTGAAGGCGAACGCCCACACGAGTCCCTGGTCGAACGCCCGTTGAGCCTCCGGCGAATCCGTCGAGACCGGCCGGCTGTACGAGCCGAGGTCGAACGGGCGCCAGCGAGGACGACCCGCCTGGTCGTCCGGGAGGGAGGCGGGGAGGGCGGCGGTGGCGGAGGCGAGAACGAAAACAACGGCGCAAAGCACGGCCAGTGAAGACGATGGGCTGAGCTTCATCGACGACTCCTGAGCGAGAAACTTTCTCAGAATCTGGGTCCGTCGCGGGTCGGTGTCAACCCTCGCGACGGGCTTCGGACCTGGAGGATCGGACTCCGCGGGGCCGGTCCGCGCACGTCAGCGAGGATCGGCCTCCACGGTTCCTGGACAGGACCTTCGACTTCAGGCGGAAGCGAGGGCGAAGGTTCGGGCGACGGCGCCCCGTGCCGCCCCGACGATGGCGTCGGCCTGCGGGACGAACGCCTGTTCGAGGACCCAGCTCGCCGCCGCCGGGGCATCGGGCCCTGCGAGGCGGACCACGGGCGCCCGGAGGGCGTCGAACGACTTCTCGGCCACCGTGGCCGCGATCTCGGCTCCGACGCCGCAGGTTCGGCTCGCCTCGTGGACGACCACCAGCCGGCCCGTCTTGCGCACGGAGGCCAGGACCATCTCCTCGTCCCACGGCTTGAGCGTCCTCAGGTCGATGACCTCGGCAGAGATTCCTTCGGCCGCGAGCGTCTCGGCGGCAGACAGGCAGCTGTGAACCGTCTTCGCGTAGGAGACGAGTGTCACCTCGGTCCCCGGGCGCCGGATCGTGGCCCTTCCGAGGGGAACGACGTGGTCGCCATCCGGGACCTCGCCGGGCGTGTGCAGGAGCGCCACGTCGAGGAAGAAGACGACCGGGTTGTCGTCGCGGATCGACGCCTTCATGAGGCCCTTGAAGTCGGCCGCCGTGGAGGGCATGACGACCTTGAGACCGGGGCTGTGGACGAACCAGGCCTCGACGTTGTGATTGTGCTGCGCACCGACGCCCCAGCCAGCACCGGTCATCGCCATGGCGACCATCGGGAACGAGAACTGGCCGCCGGAGAGGAAGCGGAGCTTGCCGGCGCTGTTGACGATCTCCTCCATCGAGAACGTCAGGAACGGGGCGAAGAGGAGGTCGACGACCGGGCGCAGGCCCGTGGCGGCTGCTCCCGCGGCGGTGCCCGCGATGATCCCCTCGGCGAGCGGGGTGTTGCGTATGCGCGCGGTGCCGAACTCCGCGACGAGGTCGTGTCTCTTGGTGGCGATCCCCTCGCCGAAGGCGAGGACGGTGGCGTCGCGGCGCATCTCTTCGGCGAGGGCCTCTCCGATGGCGTCGTAGGGGGTGATCGTTCTCATGTCGCGCGTCCTCTTCAGGCGTAGACGTGGGTGGTGAGCTGGTCCAGGGAGGGCCAGGGGGATTCCGCGGCGAAGGCGAAGGCCGTGTCCAGTCGGTCGGCGACGCGCCGGTCGATCGCGGCCGCCTCGTCGGCGGTCAGGGCGCCGCTCTCGAGAAGGCGCGAGCGGAGCGTGGCGATCGGGTCGCGTGCCCGCCACGAGGCGAGCTCATCCTTGTCGACGTATCCCTGGTCGTCGGGCTCGAAGTGGCCGCGCAGGCGATAGGTCTTCGTCTCGAGAAGGAACGGCATCCTCGTCTCGCGAATCCGCGCGACGGCCTCTCCCGCGGCCGCGAAGACGGCCCCGGCGTCGTTCCCGTCGACGGTCCGTCCCTCGATCCCGTAGCCCGCGGCGCGCGACGCGATGTTCTCCGTGAGCATCGTCTCGCGACGGTGGACGAACGCCTGCCACTCGTTGTTCTCGCAGACGAAGAGGATCGGCAGCTTCCAGACGGCGGCGAGGTTCAGCGCCTCGTGGAAGATTCCCTCGCAGGCGGCGCCGTCGCCAAAGAAGCAGGCGACGACCGCGTCGCCGCCCTTCATCGACAGGGAAAGCGCGACCCCAGGCGCGAGCGACAGCTCGCCCCCGACGATCGTCGACGTCAGGATGACGCCGAGCTCCTTCGCGGAGACGTGGAGCGTGCCGCTCTTGCCGCCGCAGTAGCCGGTGGCGCGCCCCATCACCTCGGCCATGAGCCGGCCCGGGTCGGCGCCGCGGGCCAGGAGGTGCCCGGCGCTCCGGTGATTCGTCAGGATGAGGTCGTCTTCCCGGAGGGCGGCGACGACGCCGACGGCGGAGGCCTCCTGCCCCACGCAGGTGCAAGTGCCGGGAGAGCGCCCCTCGGCAAATGAGGCGGCGCTGCGCTCCTCGAAAGCGCGTATGAGCGTCATCTGCTCGAGAAACGCGGCAGGACTCTGGATGGCGGTGTTCGTCGGCATCATTAACCTCTCGTACGGCGCGGGGCGCCTGTCGTGTGGGGGCCCAACGGGCGTCCCCAATGCACGGGAAGATGTGCCGGGCGGCGGGAGGCCGCCACCTAAGAATCGACTAAGCCATCCTAAGAACTCACTAACTTTTGTACCCTTCTCCTGCCCGGGCGAAGACCCTCCGCTGGCATACTGCCGGCGTGAGGAGATTCCGGGGCGTCCTCTTCCTCGCCCTGTTGGGTATGTGCTTCGCCTCGTGCCGTAAGGAACCCGTCCCCGTGCGCGTCGTCATCCACAGTGCGCCGCAGAGCCTGGACCCTCACCTGCAGAACGAAGTCCTCACGTCGGCGGTCCTGGCGAACCTCTACGACTCGCTGACGGAGTTCGACGGAGGCTCCGGGATCAGGCCGGCCCTCGCGTCGGAGTGGCTGAATCCGGAAGAGCGGACGTGGGTCTTCCGGCTGAGGAAAGGGGTCCGGTTCCACGACGGACGGCTCCTCGAGGCGGAAGACGTCGTCTTCAGCCTGAACCGCGCCCGCAACCACCCCGGGTCGGGCCTGGCGAGCTACCTCGTGGAGGTGGAGTCGATCCGGGCGATCGACGCGGGGACGGTCGAGGTCCGGACGCGACGCCCCTTCGCGGCGCTCCTCGCCAAGATCACGCCGATCGCGATCGTGCCTCGCGACGCCCCGGAGACGATCGTTCGGTCCGTCGGGACGGGGTCCTACCGGCTGGACCGCTTGAGGGCCGACGGGCTCGACCTCACCCCGGTCGTGGACGGGTGGCGCAAGGAGAAGTCGCTGCTGCCCCTGCGATTCGAGTTCGAGGGGAACCCGCGGCGACGCGTCGAGAAGCTCCTCGCCGGAGAGGCCGAGATTGCGGCCGACCTGTCGGAGGACGCCGTCGGGGCGCTGCGCGCCTCGTCTTGCTGCCGCGAAGAGATCCTGCCGGGCTCGACCGTCGAGTACCTCAGGCTTTCGCCGATCGAGCCCCCGTTCCGGGACCATCGCGTGAGGCAGGCGATCGACCTCGCCCTCGACCGGCCCGCATACATCGCCAGCGCCCATCACGGCATGGGCCAGGCCGTCGGCCAGCTCGTCGTTCCCGGCGTATTCGGCTTCGCGCCCGACCTCAAGGCGACGCCGCGCGACGTTCCCCGGGCTCGCCGGCTCCTGGCGGAGGCCGGCTATCCCGGCGGCTTCGAAGTCGTCCTGGAATACCGGAAAGGGCGCCGGGGGGACCTCGTCGCGGCGCAGCTCGCCGAGGCGGGGGTGCGCGTCGAGCTGCGCGAAATGGTCTGGACCGACCTCCATCCGCGCCTGAGACGAGGGGAGGTGGGGTTCTACCTCGGAGGCGTCGTCGCGCAGTCGGCGGAGGCGAGCGACGTCCTCGACGGCTTCGTCCATACGCGGGACGAAGCGCGGGGCTACGGTGTGACGAACCACGCCCGCTACTCGAACCCGAAGGCAGACGTCCTGATAGAGGCCGCCGCCGCGTCGCTCGACATGATTCGGCGGCGCGAGCTGCTTCAGGATGCGATGCGCCTCGTGATGGCCGACCTGAATATCGTCCCGATCGCCGGGCTCTACGAGGTCTACGGAGTCCGGAAGGGGATTCGATTCGTGCCCCGCCTCGACGGAAAGTTCCTGGGGCGGGAGATCCTCCGGCGCTAGGCCCGCGACCGAGAGGCGCTCTCCTATACTCGGTCTCCAGTGCTTGGCTCCGCGATCCTCCCCCTTCTCCTCCTTCTTCCCGCCGTCCTGAAGGCCCCGGCCCCGGCGCCCGCGGGAGTCCCGCCCGTCTCTCCGGCCGAGCTCGGCGCGCACATCCGGTTCCTTTCCGACGACCTCCTCGAGGGACGCGCCCCGGGGACGCGCGGCGACCGGCTGACGCAGGCGTACATCGAAGCGGCGTTCCGCGCGAACGGTCTCGCCCCCGCCTTCGGTCCGAGCTACCGCCAGGACGTTCCGATCCGGCTCGTGACGCCCGACCCGAAGACGACGCTCGACTTCTCCGGTGCGGTCGGGAGCGAGTCGGCCGGCCGCTTCGGCGACGACTTCGTCCTCGGCTTTACGAAGCCGGCGGCGGCCGGAAACGTCTCCGCGGACCTCGTCTTCGCGGGCTACGGGATCGAGGCGAAAGAGTGGGGCTGGGACGACTTCAAAGGGGTGGACGTGGCGGGGAAGGTGCTCCTTCTCCTCGCCGGCGAGCCGGGCGGAGACGACCCGG
>JACRCS010000131.1 GCA_016218905.1 Deltaproteobacteria bacterium | reverse complement strand
GTCTTCGCCTGCGCGTACCTGAAGAGGGAGACCCTCGACGCCATCGGCGGCCTCTCTGAGGACTTCGAGTCGTACTTCGAGGACACCGACTACTGCCTCCGCGCGCGCGAGGCGGGCTTTCGCACTGTCTGCTGCGGGGCCGTCACCCTCATCCACGAGGAGCACGGTTCCACGGCCTCCGACCCGGCGTTCTTCGAGAAGCTCTTCCGCCGGAGCCGAAGCGTCTTCGAGAGGAAGTGGAAGCCCCACCTCGAGGCGCGCTATACCCGCACGCTCTCGTGGCAGTCGATCCTGAACTTCCCGACCGGTTACGCCATGAGCAGCCGGGAGTTCCTGCGGGCGCTCGACGCCGAGGGAGTGCGGACGTCGTACTCCTACATCTACGGCCCCGGCTCCCCCTTCCCCCTCCAGGAACCTCCCGATAGCAGGGACTACCTACTGAACGTCGTCGCCCAGCGACAGGACCGGGACCGCCCCGACGTCGGAGTCATCTACGGTCAGGGCGACGTCTTTCAGCGTGGCCGCGGTCGGGTCCGGATCGGCTACACGATGCTCGAGGTCGACGGCTTTCCTGCCGAGTGGGTCCGCCAGGCGAACCTCATGGACGAGGTCTGGGTCCCGACGCGGTTCAACCGAGAGGGCCTCCTCTCGTCCGGCGTCACGAAGCCCGTCCACGTCATGCCCCTCGGCGTCGACGTCGACCACTTCCACCCGGGGATCAAGGCCGTCCCGAGCCCCCGTGGAGACTTCGTCTTCCTCTCGAACTTCGAGTGGGGCGAGCGCAAGCAACCCGAGCTCCTCCTCACGACCTTCAACCGCGTCTTCCGGGCGTCGGACCCGGTCGTCCTCCTCTGCAAGGTCATCAACCGCGACCCGGGGGTCCGTGTCCGCGAGCTCGTTTCCCAGCTCCCGCTCTCTCCGTCCGGAGGACGGATCGCGTTCGTCTACAACCACGAGTTTCCGTACCATCAGCTCGGCGTCCTCTACAGTTCCGCCGACTGCTACGTCTCCGCCGGCCGCGGCGAGGGTTGGGACATGCCTCTCATGGAGGCGATGGCCTGCGGCCTCCCGACCATCGCGACAGACTGGGGCGCCCACATTGAGTTCGTTCATGACGGGATCTCCTACCCTCTCCGCGTGAGGGGAACTGTCCCTGCCGTCGCCAAGTGCCCCTACTACACCGGCTTCTCCTGGGCCGACCCCGACCCGGACCACCTCGCCCACCTCCTCCGCCATGTCTTCCGGAACCGCGAGGAGGCGGCGGCGAAAGGCCGCGCCGCGACGGCGGAGATGCACGAGAAGTGGACCTGGCGCCACGCCGCGCGGAGGATCGTCGAAAGGGTGGACGGCCTCGGGAGATGAGCGCCCGCCAGCCTCAGCTCACTCCCGTGCCCGCTACACTTCCGCCGTGCTGATGACCTGGCTGCGCCGCCCTCGCCGGGATTCCGCGGCCGCCCTCGTTCGGGCCGCGACGGAGGCGATCGCCCGCCCGGAATCACTCGACGCTCGGTCCCTGACCGATCGCTTCGCCGCGCTGGCGCGAGCGGCCCAGGACGCGGCCGAGTCGAAGTTCACCCAGAGCCTCATCGCAGATGCGCCGGCGCTCATGGGCTACCTCCTGAGCTTCGAGCTCGATGGGGCGCCTCCGGAGCTGATCCGCACCTACAGCGCGGACGCCTTCGGCCGATTCCTGAACACCCTCGACGTGACTCCCCGGCCGGTGACCGGCTCCGTCCTGGAGATCGGGGCCGGCCCGTACCTGTTTCACGTCCTCCTCCGGGCCGTCTTCCCCGGAGCGAAGCTCGTCGGGTCGAACTTCTTCGAGCACGACATCTTCTCCACCCGGATCGGGAAGGCCCGGCAACGGCTGCACAGCCCCCGGCTCGGCCTGGAATTCGACTTCGACTTCCCGACGTTCAACCTCGAGACCGTGCATCCGTATCCCTACGCGGAGCACTCGTTCGACGTCGTCTACTTCTGCGAGACGCTCGAGCACCTCGTTGTCAACCCGCTTCGCGTCTTCCGGGAGCTCCGGAGGATCCTCAGGCCCGGAGGGCACCTCGTCCTCACGCTCCCGACCGCGCTCCGGATGACGAACGTCGCCGCCATGCTCGCCGGCAGGAACATCTTCGACCTCTACTGCGTCGGCAACGGGGTTCACGGGCGGCACAACCGCGAGTTCTCTCTCGGGGAGGTCCGTGCGTTGCTCGAGCGCGACGGGTTCGAGGTCGTCACGGCCGAGACCCGGGACAGGCTCGACTACGACACGGTGGCAGTCGAGGCCGTCGACTACTCAGGCCCTCCGTCTGCGGTGCCGTTCCGACGAGAGCAGCTCGAGGGCTTCATCCGGCAATCCGGAGGCTCCACGGCGGACCGTGGGGACAACATCTACGTCGTCGCTCGCCGGAAGGCGCAAACCGGCCCGCCGCGGGGCCCACGCCCGGTTCGACCCGAATTGACGAGCGAAGCGCTCGTCCCGCAACCCGACAGCGATCGCCTCGTCTCTTTCCTCGACGTCCTGGAGAAACGGGCGTCGGGTCTTCACCTCACCGGCTGGGCCTTCTTCACGGACGACGCCTCCGGGCAGCCGGCGGAAGCGAGCATCGTCGTGCGCGGCCCCTCGGGAGCCATTGCCCATCGGGCCGAAGGCATGGCGCGGGCGGACGTCGCCTCCGCGCACGGGCTCGAGCACGACGGAGTGGGTTTCCAGGCTCTCCTCCACTACTCCGCGCTTCCTCCTCCTCCCTTCGACCTCTGTCTCCGGCTTCGCGACTCGTCCGGACAGCCCGCTGAGAGACGCCTGCACCGGTGGGAAGGGCCCGTCGAGCCGGATCCTCCGAAGTCGGGCAACGGCGGGGCGCCGGAGGGGCGCTGAGGCCGATTCGGCAAGGCGCAACGCCCGAGCCCGCCAACCTGGTCCGGGACCGCCTCGCCGTCGGCGGGGTGGCTGTCCTCTCGCTCCTCGCCTCCGTTTCCTTCATGGTGGGCCGGGGCCGGATCCCATTCACTTCCGACCAGGCCGTGCCCGCCCTCATGGCCATCGACATCCGCGATCACGGCTCGCACCCGGTCTTCCACTGGGGAGTCTTCTACAACGGATCTCTCGAACCTCATCTCCTCTCCTTTCTCTTCCGCGTCCTCCCCGCGGGCGTCTCGACCTACCGGCTGTTCCTGGCGCTCCTCCTCACCGCCACCGTCCTGCTCGTCGGCGAGACGTGCCGGCGAGCTTGGGGCGTACGGGCGGGAATCGTCGCGTCGCTCACCCTCGGGCTCGGGCCCTCCTTCTTCTTCTACAAGGGGCTGACATCCGATGGCGCCTACACCTCGGTGGTGACCGCCCTCGCCGCGGCCCTTCTCGCGGCGACCCGGACCACCGAGGGCGAAAGGCCGGGCCTTGCCCCGATCGCCGCTCTCGGGTTCTTCACCGGCCTGGCCTGGTGGATCCAGCCGATCTCCGCGGCGTTCGCGCCCGTCGTCGCGCTCGCGATGGCGTCACGACCCCGCGCATGGGCACGCCCGCTCCCGCTCGGCGTTCTCGCCGGCTCGCTCCTTTGCGGGAGCGCCCCGTGGTGGATCGAGAACGTCCGCATGGGGTTCCCGAGCCTCCGGATGCCCGAGCTCGCAGCCGCGACGAAGTCCGGAGCGCTCTCGCAGGCGGTGGATCTCCTGACGCACGGCTGGCCGATGCTCCTCGGCGCGCGGTCGGCCCGATCCGATCTTCCGACGGTCCCGGGCGCGGCCGTATTCGCCGTCGCGCTGGTCCTCGGACTCTGCGCCCTGGCTCTCGGCCGACTTCGCCTTTCGCCTCGCGGCTCGCCTGCGTTCCTGCTGGTGGCTTCGGTGGCCCTGGTGGCGATGCCGCCCATCCTGGCCCTCTCGATCGCGCGGACCGACCTCCGGGCCGACGTCCGCTTCCTCATCCCTTCGTATCTCGGGCTCGCCCCGCTCGTCGCCTTCGCGGTCGAGTGGCTCGTCGGCTCCGGACGTAGGGCGCTCGTCCCCGTTCTCGGGATCGTTCTCGGCGCCCTGGGGCCCGCGAGCCAGCTCCAGGCGCCCCGTCTTTCTTTCGACGCGATCCACGCTGGGATGCTGAGGGAATCGAGCGAAGCCGCCGTCGCCCTGCGGCGGCAGGGCTACCGCGACCTCTACGGGAGCTACTGGCTGACCTACCGTCTCGCGTTCCTGGGTCGTGGCGACCTCGTCCCGGCCTCGTTCGGTCAGGCGACGGACGGGGTCGTCCGCAACGAGGCGTTTCAGCGTGCCGCCGACGCGTCGGCAAACCCGGCCTTCTTGCTCAACTCGCTGGACGGCGCGAGGCTCGCGGCTTTCGCGCGAAGCCGAGGGTGGACCGCGAACCGCACGACGCTGCCCGCGCTCGGCCTGGCCGTCGTCACCGACCTGCCGCCGGAGGCGCTCGCCATCGTCCGGCGCTGCCGCTGCATTCCCGCGGCCGTGGGGCCCGCGTCCCTCGAGTGGATCGGGATCGAGGGCCCGCCTCGAATCCGGCAGGGGGAGTGGGCGCGCTACCGGGTCTCCTTCCAGATGATCGGCCCCGCCCCGACGAGCACCCGTGTCCGCTTCGCTCCCAGGTGGCGAGCCGAGTACGGATCCGTTTTCGGGCGCAACGAGCAGCATTCTCCCTTCCCGCGAGCGCTCCGGAGCGGCGAGCGTCTCGACACCACCGTCCCCGTGAACGCCTTCGTCGACCCCGGTCGCTACGTCCTGAGCATCGACCTGGTCGAGGACGAGGTGAAGTGGACCGAGTGGAGGGGTCCTTCGCTCGCCGTCGAGGTCGTTCCCTGACCTTTGCTCGCGAGTCCCGGTGCGATGCTAGTCTCGTCGTGCGCAGCGTGAAGGAGGCCAGTCAGATGCTTCGACTCCCTTTCCTCGCCTTCCTGGCCATCCTCTCGATTCCCCTGGGCTCGTCCCTTAGCGCCGCAGACGCCCCTTTGCGCGCCGGCTTCCCCGTGACGCTCTCGGGACACGGGCGAGTGACCTTCAGCTCACCCGTCGCCGCCGACCTCGACGGGGACGGGGCCAAGGAG
>JACRCS010000130.1 GCA_016218905.1 Deltaproteobacteria bacterium | reverse complement strand
GCACTGGCCGACCGCTGGGACAAGCGGCGAATCCTGATGCTCACGCAGAGCACCATGGCGGCGCTGGCCCTGGTGCTCGGCAGCCTCGCTGCGGCCGGCGCAGTCCGGCTGTGGATGGTGTACCTCCTGGCGCTTCTCCTCGGGTGCGCCACGGCGCTCGACAACCCGGCTCGCCAGTCGTTCATGAGCGAGCTCGTGGGTCCCGGAGACCTGCCGAACGCCGTCGCCCTGAACAGCGCCTCCTTCAACCTCGCCCGGATCATCGGCCCTTCCCTGGCAGGAATTGTGATCGCAGCGTGGGGCATCGCGCCGGCGTTCCTCCTCAATGCCGCCTCCTTCGGCGCCGTGCTCACCGCCCTCGCCGCCCTGGACCGCGACGCGATCGTGCGCCAGCGACCTCGGCCCGGCGCGCGCGGAGGCGTGGTCGAAGGGCTTCGGTACGCCTGGTCCACCGAGGAGCTCCGCGCGCCGCTCCTGCTCATGGCGGCCGTGGCCACCCTGGGCATCAACTTCCGGGTGGTGCTGCCGGTGCTCGCCCGGTTCGCCTTCGGGGGCGGCCCCCGCGACTACGGGTTTCTGGCGTCCCTGTTTGCCGCCGGCTCGCTCCTGGGCGCGCTGGCCACCGCGTCACGGGCGGAGCCGAGCTACCGGCTGATGATCGGCGCGGCCGCGGCCTTCGGCGCCCTGGCGCTCGCCGCGGCCGCGGCCCCGACCCTCGTCTGGGAAGGTGCGGCCCTCCTACCGCTGGGCGCGGCCAGCATCACCTTCCTCTCGACCTCCAACGCGCTCCTCCAGACCCGCTGCGCCCCCGAGATGCGGGGCCGGATCATGTCGCTCTACGCAGTCCTCTTCCTCGGAAGCACCCCGTTCGGCGGCGGCCTCGTGGGATGGCTCTCGGAGGTGTGGGGTCCCCGCGCCGGCCTGTACCTGGCGGCGGCCTCGGGGCTCGGGGGCGCGGCTCTCGCGTCGTGGCACCGGCTCCCCCGAAAGGCGGCGCGCCCTGCGCCCGCCGGAGAAGGACCGGCAGACCGCCTGTCGTGAACGTCCCGCGGAGGCGCGACGCGTCTTCTTGATTCCGATACGGACCCCTCGGAGTTCGTCAGGCCGAAATCATTCAAGTTCCCGACTCGTGAATCCGACAAGAGCCGAAAGCGCACCTCGCCCCGGCACGCCGCTCTCGAGCCGAAATGACGCCCCTTCGCCCACGCAGTTTGAAGACCCGCTCCATCCTCATCGTCCTGACGATCTACCTCGCGGCCGGCGCACTCACCCTCGGGGCGTTCGTGATGACCGCTCGGGGCATCGTGGAAGGCTTCGGACGCCGGTTCGCCGCAAAGCACGTCGACCTGGACCGCAACCGGATCCTCGCACCCATCCGGCGCGAGGTGGCCCTGGCCCGCAAGCTTGCAGACTCGGCCGTGTTGAAGCAGTGGTGCCGCCATGAGACCGATCCCGCCGCCCGCGGCCTCGCCCTGGACGAGCTCGAGAGCTATCGCCGGCTCTTCGCCGATCACAGCTACTTCTTCGTCCCCGACGCCAGCCGGCACTACTACTTCAACAATGCCCGAGACGAGTTCCGGGGCCGAGAGCTCCGGTACACCCTCCATCGCTCGGACCCGACCATGGCGTGGTACTTCGCGACCCTGGACGCGGTCGACGATTATGCCCTCAACGTCGACTCCAGCGAGCAGCTCGGCGTGGTCAAGGTGTGGATCAACGCCATCGTCAAGGACCGGGACCGCAAGGTCGGGATGGGGGGCACGGGGCTGGAGCTGTCGTCCTTCGTCCGCGAGGTCGTCGAGAGCGGCGAGCGAGGCGTCAGCACCGTGCTGATCGACCGGCGAGGCGCACTCCAGGCTCACCCCAACCCCCGTTACATGGAGTTCAACGCCCGAACGAAGGACGAGTCACGGCGCATGACCCTCTTCCAGCTCCTCGGCTCCGACGACGACCGAGCAGTGCTAAGCGCGTGCCTGGACCGCTTCGGACGAGGAGAATCCGCCCTGGAGACCTTCTACCTCACGGTGGAGGGCCGGCGCTGGCTCGCCGCGGCTGCACCGTTGCCAGAGATCGGCTGGATCGCGGTGGCGTTGGTGGATCCCTCCCAGGTAATGGGCCTGCGGGCCTTCTCGCCGATCCTGATCGTACTCGGGGTGAGTCTGCTCGCCACGGTCGCGCTCGTCTCGGGGCTGCTCCACCGGGTCGTGCTGACACCCCTGGAACGGCTCACCGCCTCGGCCCGGGAGCTCGCCGCGGGCCGCTACGGCGTCGAGCTCCCCTCGAGCCGGACGGACGAGATCGGGAGCCTCACCGACGCGTTCAACCGCATGAGCGCGACCATCCGCGACCACACGGTCACTCTGGAGACGAAGGTGGCCGAGCGCACGGATGCGCTGTCCGAAGCGAATCGCAACCTCACGGCCTCCAACGAGAAGATCCTCGACAGCCTCCGGTACGGCCGACTGATCCAGTCGAGCCTCCTACCGAGCGCCGAGTCCGTTGCCCGTCACCTGCCGGACCATTTCCTCCTCTACCGCCCCAGAGACCTCGTGGGCGGCGACTTCTACGTCCTCGTACCGGACGAGGGGGGGCTGCTCCTGGGCGTCGCCGACTGCACGGGCCACGGTGCCCCCGGTGCCTTCATGACCATGTGCGCCAGAGCGGTGCTCGGCCAACTCCTCGACCGGGTGGGGCCGGACGACCCGGCGCTCCTCCTGGGGGAGATGAACCGCGCCATGAAGGCGGTGCTGGAGCAGGAGGGCCCACGCGATGGCCCGACCGAGCTCGACAACGGCCTCGAGCTCGCCCTGCTGCGGGTCGCGCCGTCCGAGGGCAGGCTGCGCTTCGCCGGCGGCCGGCTGCCGCTTCTCCTCGCCGGGCCCGGTGCGCCCCTGCAGCAGATCCCAGGCGACCGCCACAGCCTCGGCTACCGCCGTTCGGATCCCCGGTACCGCTTCACGAACCGCGAGCTTCCGCTGACCGCGGGGACCCGCTGCTACCTGTTCACCGATGGCGTCCTAGATCAGGCCGGAGGGGGCCGCGGTTTCGGGTTCGGCTACCGCCGGCTCCGGGACGCCATCGAACGGGCCGGTCAGCTCCCGATGGCCGAACAGGGCGCGGCCCTCGAACAGAGCCTCGCCACCTACCAGGCCGAGCGGGCACAGACCGACGACGTCACCGTATTGGGATTTCGATGGAACCCGGAGC
This sequence comes from Deltaproteobacteria bacterium, assembly GCA_016218905.1. The sequence continues at coordinate 2,735 of JACRCS010000130.1, read as the reverse complement.
TCAGCCAGGAGTGCTGCCAATGAACGACCTCCACGGGCTTCGCCGCACCTTGACGGAGCAGGGAGTCCTGCTCTGTTTCAACGGACCCTTCAGCCACAGCATCATCGAGGAGCTGGGCACGGCCGTGAAGCGGTACCTGGAGACCGCACAAGCGCAGAAGTCGGCGGTCACGGACGTCTTCTCCGTCTACATCGAGGCCACGCAGAATGTGCGCAACTACTCTGCGCGAGACGACTGGTCCGAAACCGAGCGTCGCCTCGTCAACAGCGGGATCGTCGTGGTCAGTCACCAGGGCGACCGCTACCGGGTGAGCAGCGGCAACCTCGTCCGTCGAGCGGATGCCGACGCCCTGCGCGGGCGGCTTGAGACCCTCCGAGGGCTCGACAAGACAGGGCTCAAGGAGCTCTACCGGCGCGAGCTGCGCCGGGAACTGCCGCCGGGGGCCCGGGGCGCGGGTCTCGGGCTCCTGGACATGGCCCGAAGGGCCAGCGAGCCGCTTCACTACGCACTGGCGCCGGAAGGCGAAGAACACGTCTTCTTCTCCCTCCAGGTCACGATCTGAAGGAGCCGGCATGGAAGATCTGACGATTCCCGCTACTCTCTCGAGCCCTCGGGTGGAGTTCGACGTCACGGCCGGGACGCTGCGCCTTACCGGCGAGTCGTATCCGGAGCACTCGCTCGACTTCTACCGCCCCATTCTGGTGGCCGCGGCCGCCTTCCTGAGGGAGACCGAGCGGCCCTTCGCAGTGGAGCTCCGCCTCAGCTACCTGAACACCAGCAGCATCCGCAGCCTCATGGATCTCCTTGACGACATGGAGGCGGCCCACCGCCGCAACCGGCCGGTGACCCTCACGTGGTTCTATGACGAGGAGAACGAGCGGGCGCTCGAGCTCGCCGAGGAGTTCCGGGAGGACCTCACGCTCCCCTTCTTCCTCGTCCCGCTGAGGAGCGAAGGGTGACCATGGGAGACGAAGGGCTCCGCCGGACCGTCGAGGCGCTTCTCTCCGCGCTACCGGAGGGCATGCACGACGTCCACGGGGCCTTCGAGGCACTTCTGGGCGAGGACGAGCGCCTGCGCCGACGCCTCGACAAGATCTCCCGCATCAGCGACGGGTACCAGGCACGGCTGCTGGCCCTGAACCAAGAGCTCCGGGAAAGCAACGCGCACCTCTCCCTGGCCCTCGCCGAGGTGAAGACGCTCCGCGGCTTCATCCCCATCTGTGCCCACTGCAAGCGCATCCGCGACGACCAGGGGTACTGGGACCAGCTGGAGACCTACCTGTCACGGCACTCGGAGGCGATGTTCAGCCACGGCATCTGCCCTCAGTGCGCCCACGAGCACTACCCCGAGATCTTCCCGACGGCGCCTGACGCCCCGCCGGCGACGCCGGCGCTCGACCCCCCGGAGGAGGAGCAGGAGGTTCTCCGACGCCTCGACTCCCTGCGGCAGGCGCACGCGCACCAAGACCATCCCCTGATGGCGGAGCTCGAGGACCTCGCCCGGCGCCACGGCCGTCTCCTGCGGCGGCTTGAGAAGATCACCCGGATCTCCGACGGGTTCCAGCGTCAGCTCAAGGAGCTCAACGCGACGCTCCGAGAGGCGAGCCGCATCGACCCCCTCACCGGACTCTCGAACCGCCGCGACATGATGGACCGGCTCGCGGCCGAGCTCGGGCGGGTCGCACGCACAGGGGCCCCGGCGGCCGTGCTGATGATCGACGTCGACCACTTCAAGGCCGTCAACGACGTGCATGGCCATGAGGTCGGAGACCTGGTCCTCCAGGCCCTCGGCGCGTCCCTGGCCGAGAGCATCCGAGTCTACGACAGTTGCGGCCGCTGGGGCGGGGAGGAGTTCCTGGTGCTCCTCCCAGAGACGGATCGGGATGCCGCCGTGGCCGTAGCGGAGAAGATCCGCTCCGAAGCGGCCCGGGGCGTGCCAGCTCCCTGCTCCACCCTGACCGTCAGCGTGGGCGTGGCGGTCCACGCCGCCGACGAGCCCCTGCGATCCCTTCTGCGGCGGGCCGACGAGGCGATGTACGAGGCGAAGCACCTTGGCCGCAACCGGGTGGAGGTTGCTCCCGACCCGGTTTGACCGAACCCCGGCGCCGGCCGGGCACCCCCGCGTCCCTCTCCCCTCACAAAGTTGAAAGCGGAATCCTTCCGTTTTGTGAAGACCGCCCCGCCCCACCGACGGGCGTCCCCACCCGTCCCGAGCTCCTCCCCCAGTAGAAACAGCCTCAATTCAAGCGCTTGCACCGGTTTCCCGCTACGCGCCTCTCCATGGCACGGCCGTTGCTCTTGGCTCGGGCAACCCCACACGTCAACGGAGGTGTTCCATGCGAAAAGTGGCCATTTACGGCAAGGGCGGGATCGGCAAGTCCACGACGACCCAGAACACGGTGGCCGGGCTCGCAGAGATGGGCAAGAAGGTGATGGTCGTCGGGTGTGACCCCAAGGCCGACTCCACCCGCCTGCTGCTCGGCGGGCTCGCGCAGAAGAGCGTGCTCGACACCCTGCGGGAAGAGGGCGAGGACGTGGAGCTCGACGACGTGGCGCGGCCGGGCTTCGGCAACACCGTCTGCGTCGAGTCGGGTGGACCCGAGCCGGGCGTCGGCTGCGCGGGCCGCGGCATCATCACCTCGATCAACCTGCTGGAGCAGCTCGGCGCCTACGAGGAGGACAAGGCCCTCGACTACGTCTTCTACGACGTCCTCGGCGACGTCGTGTGCGGCGGG
>JACRCS010000129.1 GCA_016218905.1 Deltaproteobacteria bacterium | reverse complement strand
CGCGTGCGCGTAGAGACGGTTACAGCTCTCCGAATCAGGCGAGTCGTTGCACCGCGTCGCCTGGTCGTAGATGCACTTGAGGTCTGGCGTCAGTTGCTTCGCACAGTCCGGCTCGCTCACCTTCGCCAAGTAGTCCGTGAGCTCCGTCAGCTTGCTGCGCATCTCCTCGGTCTTCGCCTCGTCCGCCAACTCCCGGAACGACTCGACACAGTTGCAGAGGTTCATCTTCACGTCCATGGAAACCCTCCTATGATGGGGTGCGGAGGGGGGAACTCGACAGGCCTAACTTAACGCCCCGCCAAGACCGCTCCAAGACCGCCCCAGGACCGAGAACCGATGACCGATGACCGACAACCGCGCATCGGCCTCCCCCCCAGCCTTGACTCTCCCCTGCGCCGTTGTTACGGTACGGCGCTTAGCACTCCCGACGGTGGAGTGCTAAAGGGAGACCTCATGGAACGGACACTCACCGAGAGAGACCGGAAGATCCTCGGCGCCATCGTCGAGGAGTTCGTCCAAACGGCGGAACCCGTCGGCTCGCGCCATCTCGCGAAGAAGTTCGGACTGGAGATCTCTCCGGCCACGGTGCGCAACGCCATGTCCGACCTGGAGGAGATGGGGCTCCTGACGCAGCCGCACACCTCCGCCGGCCGGAAGCCGACGGACGGCGGTTATCGCTACTACGTGGACCACCTCATGGCGGCCGAACCCCTGCCCCTCCCGGAGCGGCGGCGGATCCGGCGGCTGCTGGCGAACCGCGAGGGCGCGGACGTCGACGAGATCCTCGAGACGGCGTCGAGGACGCTCTCTGCGGCGGCCCATCAGCTCGGGGTGATCCTGGCGCCGCGCTTCGAGTCGGACGTGTTCCGGCGGATCGACCTCGTCTTGCTGCGCAAGGGCAAGGTCCTCGTGATCCTCGTCTCCGAGGCCGGCGTAGTCCACCACCGGCCCGTCGAGGCGCCGGAGGTCCGCAGTCAGGCCGAGCTGGACCAGATGGTCAACTACCTGAACGGCCTGCTCTACGACCTGCCGCTGCTGGCGGTGAAGGAGAGAATCCTCTCCGAAATGGCCACGGAGAAGGCGCTCTACGACTCGATGCTTCAGGTCGCGCTGAAGCTGGGAAGCCGAGCGCTGGAGGAAGAGCCCTCGGAGGGGGAGGTGTACGTGGGTGACCCGTCGACGCTGCTCGACCACCCCGAGTTCGCGAGCGTGAGCCGCATGAAGGGCCTATTCGAGGCCTTCGAGAAGAAGGGGCTGCTCCTGAAGATCCTCGATCGCGCCTCGCAGGCCAGGGGCTCCCACGTCCTCATCGGGGCGGAGAACCTGGTGCTGGACCTCCAGGACTGTGCGGTCGTCTCGGCGACCTATGGCGTGGGCGGGAGCGTCGGTTCCGTCGGGGTCATCGGTCCGACGCGGATGGAGTACGCCAAACTGATCGGCCTCGTGAACTACGTTGCCCGGGTGCTCGGGGAATACCTGGAAGCCCGGTGAGCGGCCGTCGCGCGCTCGCCGATCGATGTCCTTGCACGAATGCGGTCGCGCCCCGAGGGCGCGTGGGTTGAAATAAACAGGAGATGAAGATGCAGAAGAGACCTCACCCCGGTGAGACCGACGCGCAGGAGACCGCCCCGGCGGAGGCCACACCGGTGTCCGTGGAGGCGCCGGAAGAGACGCCGGCTCCGATTTCGGACGAGCTAACCCGGAAGGACACGGAGATTGCCGACCTCAAGAACCAGCTCCTCTACCTGCGGGCCGACTTCGAGAACACGAAGAAGCGCATCGAGAAGCGCTACCGCGACAGCGCCGAGTTCGCGACGGAATCGCTCCTCAAGGACATCCTCCCGGTCCTCGACAACCTCGAGAAGGCGCTGGTCCACTCCAGAGAAGCGGCAGGCGAGGCGCCGGCCGCGATTCTCGAGGGGCTGGAGATGATCGTTGAGCAGTTGAAGGCGGTGCTCGGCAAGTACGGTGTGGAGGACGTGACCGCGCACGGTGAGAAGTTCGATCCGAACGTGCACGATGCGATGGTCCAAGTTGCCGGGGAACAGGAAAACCAAGTAGCAGAAGTGTATGAAAAGGGCTATCGACTAAAAGGAAGGCTGCTGCGGCCGGCGAAAGTTGCAGTCACCAAGGTTGCCACTGAGGGGGGCGATGGTTAACCTTGCACACGTTTCCAAGGCGGGGACTGTTCAGGACCCCATGAGAGGATAGGAGGAAGCTCCGATGGGAAAGATCATTGGAATCGATTTGGGGACCACGAACAGCGTGGTGGCCATCGTCGAGGGCGGAGACCCCGTCGTGATCGCAAACGCGGAGGGCAGCCGGACGACCCCCAGCATGGTCGCGATCACGGCCGAAGGCGAGCGGCTGGTCGGACAGGCGGCCAAGCGCCAGGCGATCACGAACCCCGAGAACACCGTCTTCGCCATCAAGCGCCTGATCGGCAGGAAGTACACGGATCCGGAGGTCGAGAAAGACAAGAAGATGGTCTCCTACAAGATCGTGGAGGGACCCAACGGCGACGCCTGGGTGGAGGTCCGGGGCAAACGCTACAGCCCGGCCGAGATCTCCGCGTGGATCCTCCAGAAGATGAAGCAGACCGCCGAGGACTACCTCGGTGAGGAGGTGAAGGAGGCCGTCATCACGGTCCCCGCCTACTTCAACGACAGCCAGCGCCAGGCTACCAAGGACGCTGGGCGGATCGCGGGGCTGGAGGTCCTCCGGATCGTCAACGAGCCGACCGCGGCCTCCCTGGCGTACGGGCTCCACCGCCTCAAGCAAGGAATCG
>JACRCS010000152.1 GCA_016218905.1 Deltaproteobacteria bacterium | reverse complement strand
ACCCCGCGTGGCGCCATTACGGCGAACACGGGATGGCTCCATTACGCCGATCACGCGCCCCGAGCTGAACTGCCAGCCTCGGGGTGGCTCCATTACGGTGAACTTCGGCTGGCTCCTTTACGCCGAAGATCGCCTGGCGCCATTACGCCGAAGATCGGGTGGCGCCTTTACGCCGCATTTCACATGGGCCCATAGGGGTGCTCAATAACAATGGTGCGGAGTGCGGAGTGGGAAGTGCGTGGCTACGATGCCGCCGTAGGATACGCAGGGGTCGCGTGGCCGCGTGGCTTGGGCCGCGCGGCCGACAGACCTGCTCGAGAGCGGGCGAGACCTTCTCGAGGAAGAGCACGGCGCCTTCGGCGGCGAGCAGCGGATCCCGGCGAGCGACGGCCTTGATCTCCGCTACGGCCTCCTTGACCCGCTGCATGGCCGGTTGTGATTTCCAGCCGAAGGCATGGCGCCGGAAACGGGCGGAAAAGTGCCACTTGTAGTCGGGCTGGCATCTTGGTGGCTCGCTGCTTACTCACTGCCGGATGGCCTGGCTTGGGTGAGTCGTCAGGGCTTTCGAATGAGCGCCCGGAGGTCCTTCAGGAGAAGGAAAAGGTGGAGAGGATCAGTAGGCGATGGCACGAAGTCATACCTCTCGTAGAACGCTCGTGCCCTTTCGTCCTTGGCATGGACGGCAACGGCGCGGATCCCGGCGATGTCCGCCGCCTGCAGCGTCCGCGACAGTGCATCCTTCAGCAGCCCCGCCCCTAGTCCTCTGCCCTGGAAAGCCGACGAGACGGCGAGACGCGCGATGATTATGAGAGGCACGGGGTGCCGGGCAAGACCCTTGGACAGCCGCTCCGGCACGCCCTCGTACTCGACCTGTCCCACCACCAGGGTGTAGTAGCCGACGAGCTTGTCACCGACCAGCGCCACGTAGGTCTGAGAGGCGTTCGACCGCTGGCTCTGGAGAGCATGGCGTTCCAGAAAGAGGTTGAGCGGTTCACTTCCGCAGTCGAACCCCTCCACTTCGTGGTCACGCCGAAGCTTCTCGATTCGCAGAGCCGACCTCAATCGTGGTCTTCCCCTTCGAATACACTCGGCTCGCTAAGCAGCTTGAAGAGGCGTGGCACAGACCTGGGCGGAGCGTCCAGTGCTTCGAGAAAGGCGGCCCAATGCTCGGCGTCCAACCCGAATCTCTGTCGGTCCGCCAGAGTCTCCTCGGCTCGCGCCAAGGCGCTTTCCAGGACGAACTCACTCACGGATCGTCTCGCCGCCATGGCTGCATCTTGCAGCGTTCGCTTCGCTGCCGCTGTCAGCCTCAGGTCGAGCTTCTCGGTGCGGAGAGATGGTGAAGGCATGGATTCACTCCTTTCCGCTACAGGATAGCACGCCACGCCAGACGTTGTCTTGACATTATACTGAGGAAGTCCGCACCCCACGACGGCGGGGATGGGAGCTCTATGCCCCTGCGGGCAAGGAGGGCTGAAATGTTGATGGGTTACGCTGAAACCCCGGGGATCGGTAGAAGCGCTTCGCATCCTCAGGCAAAGCATGAAGAAGCAAGGCCGTCACACCTACGATCCAAGCGGCTCTCACAGACCGCAGGATGGCGTCGCGCAGCAGCGAGGTTCCGAGGCCGCGCTGCTGATGGTCTTTGTGGATCGCGAGACGACCAAGCACGCGCACCGGGATCGGGTCCGGGCTTATTGCGGCGCATCGGTCCGGGGGCCTCTGCACGGCCGATAGCAGGGACGTGAGGGACGCCGGCCGGTTTGGAAGGTAAGGACCGGAATAGGACACTCCGCGCCCGGGAACCTTCCAAACCGGCCAGCGCCCCTCAGGGCTCCCTCTGGTGATCAGGGAAAGAACGGCAGATCAGCCGCGCCGGCGGGCGAAGCAGTCTCGGCAATAGACAGGCTTACCCTGTGTGGGTCGGAAGGGCACCTGCGTCTCCTGACCACAACCATCGCACATGGCAGAGAACAGCTCCCTCTGGGATGACCTCATTCCTCCTCCCCCGGAACGCTCCCCCTTCCTTTCGCTCCGGCAGGGCTTGCAGCGCGTCGGCTGGTTGTCGAATCCCTTCGCGGCGAAAAACTCCTGTTCTCCGGCCGTGAAGGTGAAGCTCTGTCCGCAGTCTCTGCACGTCAATTCTCTGTCCTGGTACATGATGTTTCCCTTCCGATTCCTTCCTGCGTCTCGCCGACAGTTCCTCCACCGACGGCATCCTCGACAATGAGGACGGTTAAGCTTACCAGAATGAAGTACTCAGCCGAAAGCGGGTTTACCGAGCCTTCGTGACTGCCTGAACGAAAGCTGGAGGATGGATAGCAGCAAAGAGGATGACAGCCGGCCTCTGATGTGATTGCGCGATGAACTGACCGACTGGCGCTCCGATGCGCGTCCACTGAATCGGGTACCCTGACCCGCCGAAGAGCTTGGCTGTTCGGAAAGCCGACCAATGAAAGCTCGGCCGGCTTGCTCGCGGATCAGGGACTCACGGTTGGGACCGTAACTTGTCGCATCCTCCGCCGGGCTTTGTCCGAGGAGCCGTCGCCAGGTAGACGACGTGCCGCAATCCTCCTCGTCCAGGACGCTCCGTCGCTACTGCGAACCCGACGGCGCGAAGCCGCTTCTCGAAACCGGCATCGTAGTTCTCCCCCCAAACCGCGAGGACTCCACCCGGTTTCAGCGCAGCTCGTGCGAACTCGATGGCTCTCGAGCCGTAGAGCGGGTCATCTTTCTTGTCCACGCGCGCATGCGGCCCCTCGTAGAGATCGAGAATGATCGCATGGAAATGAGACTCGGCCATGACGGATGCGCGGCGGATGACGTCCGCAACGTCGGCGATTTCGATCGTCACCCTTGGGTCACCCGCAGCTCCGCCGGTCAGCGTCGCCAGCGGGCCCAGACACCACTCCCATATGACCGGGTTGAGTTCCGCCACGCGCACCCGAGCACCGGGGGGCACGGCGTCCAGGACGGCCCTAAGCGTGCAGCCCATCCCCAGTCCCCCGATCAAGACCCGCGGCTCCACCACCCGCCCCATGCGGGCGCATGCGAGTGCGCCGAGCGCGATCTCGGATCGGTTCGCGCTGCTGTTCATGAGGACTCTGCCGTCCACGGTGATCAAGAATTCGCTTTCGCCCCGACGCCGCAGTTCGAGTACTCCTTCGTCGGCACGAGCCCTGGCAAGGACGGACCAAGGTTGGCGCATCGTCTCCTACTTCGAAGTTGAGGAATGGGTGCTCTCGCGCGGCCGCCAGGGGGCTAGGGCTGCCCGTCCTCCTCACCTCGGACGGGCGTCACGCGGGCGAGCGCTTCCCGGTCACCTCCTCGAGGGTGACGCGCACGACCGAGACCGCGTCCACCGCGGCGTCGCTCATGGGACCGGCGCCGGCCCCGCACTGCCTGGCGATGAGCTCGAGGGCCCTGCGCTTCTCCTTCCGGTCGTCCAGGAAGTCGGCCCGACCGAAGCCGACGACGCTCCGGTATCGCGCCGTGGAGCGGCACGGGACGTCGGCCGGAACCACCGCTACGTCCGCCTCGACCTCGACGCAGACCCGCCCCTCCCCGCGCCGCAGCAGCTCGATCTTCCGGCCCTCTGGGGCCGAGTGGAAGTAGACCATGCCCTGGGCGTAGCCGCAGTTCACCGGGACGACGTAGGGCCACGTCCCGTCCCAGAGCCCGATCCGGCACACGGTGGCGCTCGCGAGGATCGTCTCGAGCTCGGCCGGGTCGAGGATCGCCTTCTCCGCCCTTCTCACGCGCGGTCTCCTCCTTCGTTCTGGGGCGCCTACGCTCCGACCCGATCTTCCCACAGACGGCGTCCGAGGGGAAGCGGCAGCCCCCTGGGACGGTCGGACCGGAACGCGCGAGGTCTTTGACTGCCGAGCTCGTGCCTATCAGATATTTGCGACCGAAGACCGTGTCATAACCTTCACTGTCTACATCCTCGTTGTACTTATTGACCGTCTCCGACAGGATATTTGGATCTATGCCCGTCACCTTCGCGAGGTCCTCGAGCGTCTCCCCCTTGTACTCCTTGCAGGTCTCCAGCCCTGCCTCCAGGATCAGAGGGATACTTCTGATCTTTTCGTCGTAGAAGATGAAGAAGGTACCTTCCGGCTCGCGCGGCGTCGGTCATGTTGCCGTAGTAGCCTACGGGGCAGGACTCGTTGTAGAAGCGGGCGCCGTGCAGATTCAAAAGAACTGCCCTGTGCTGGAGCAGGATCTCGATGTTCTTCAACTCTCGGGCCCTGGACTCGATCTTCTGCATGGCCGCGCCGCCTTTGTAATGGTGCAGCCCCCGCCCATGCCGATCGTGTGGCCGAGGCCCACCCTGGCGTCGGAGACCTGACGCGCCCCGGCCTCGCCCCGCAGGTGGTAGGTGAGCTCGCACACCATGGCGAGACCGGAAGCGCCGACCGGCTCTCCCTTGGAGAGCAGCCCGCCGCTCACGTTGACCGTGGGGCCGCTCCCACCAGCGGCGGTCACCCCGTCCTCGATCAGGCGTCCGGCCTCGCCGATAGGGCAGATTCCCAACAGCTCCGTCTCGATGATTTCGGACGCCGCGTCCGTGTCCTGCAACTCCACCAGGTCGAGATCTTCCGGGCCCACCCCCGCCTCCTCGTAGGCCTTGTTGGCCACGAAGGTCGTGATCTCCACCGGTTTCTCCATGTCCTTGATCCCATGGATCTGGGGCAGCGCCATTCCGCCGAAGAGCGACCCCTCGATGGGCGTTCCCAGCGCGGCCGCCGCGATGTAGATCGGCTTCGTCGTGTACTGCCGGGCCTTGCTCTCCGTGCAGAGGACCATCGCCGCGGCGCCCTCGTCCGGCGCGCAGAGCATCTGCCTCGTCAGGGGGTCGCAGACCATCGGATCGTTCAAGACCGCCTCGAGCGAGGTCTCCTGCCGGTACATGGCATTGGGGTTCAGGACCCCGTGCCGCCGGTTCTTCACGACCACCTTCGCGAGTTGCTCGGCGGTGGTCCCGTACCGCTCCATGTGTTCCCGCGCCCGATAGGCGAACCCGGCGGGGGTCAGGTTCATGCCGGCCACCTCCATCCACTCCGGCCACATGTCCAGCTCGTGGAAGCCGTGGGGCATCTTCTCCACGCCGAGCGCGAGGACGACGTCCGCCCTGCCGCCCCGGATCGCGTCGACGGCCATCCGGATGCAGGTGCCTCCACCGGCGCAGGCGTTCTCCAGATTGACGATCGGCATACCGTTGAGCCCGAAGGGAGCCAGGACTCTGTGACCTGCCCCGATGGGCCCGATCATCGTGGAGCAATAGGCAGCTCCGATGTCGCTGAACTTGATCCCGGCATCCTTGACGGCCTTCTGGACCGCGCTTCTGCCCATGTCCTCGAAGGAGAGCGAAGGCGTGGTGCCGCGCTTGTCCGGATAGCGGTTGAACGGGTGGATGCCGACACCCAGAATGACTACTTTCTCCATCTTTATTTCCTCCGGCTGAGGGGCCGTGCAGAAGTAACTTCGCAGGCGGCGATCACTCGTAGGTTGGGTTGAGCCTGCGAAACCCAACAACCCCGGGGTGTTGGGTCCGCTTCGCTTGACCCAACCTACAAATGCAGCATCTCCTCCGCTCAGAATTCGGAGACGTCGACAGGCCTGTAGGCGTGGGCGAACACTTCGTTACCTTCTCCGTCGTTCCAACTCTGTAGATAGAGAGACAACTCCATGCCCCTCCTCAACTTCGACGTATCCGTCTCGCTCAGTCTCGCTTGGATCAGGATGCCTTCTTGCAGGGCAATGACGCCGAGCCCGTAGGGGATAGGGCCCTTGTACTTGCCGCCGGGCGGCGGATAGTGGCAGGACGTATAGGTGTGGAGCCTTCCCTTCCGACCCAACTTCACCGGTCTCACGTTTTCACCGGAGCACGAAATGCATCGGTCGACCGTTGGGAAGAAATACCGCCCGCAGTCTTCACACCGGCTCCCGTTCAGGGCCTGCCCGTCAACCGGGGACTCGGGAATGTCGAACAGCCCTTCTCCCACGGGAATTCTCTTTGAACCCATCGTTGCTCTCCTCTCACCGTGCCCGCGGAACCGTGCTTCGAGGCGACCGGCTCACATTGTCGGGAGTCGTTCTCGTTGTCTCGGATGGAGACCGGTAAAAGCACTTCCCATGCCATGCAGGCTCTCGCCCTCGCACTTTGGTGGGCATCGGGGATGTTTGCGCCCAACCCCTTGCTGGCATTGAACTTTGCAGATAAGGAGAAGCCGGACAGCCCCGACAGAGCCTCTGATTTATCGGTTATCGAGACCTGCATCGCTCCGCCGAAGGCGACAGTTTGCCCGCGGGGCGAGATTTCGTCCTTTGAAGGCCTGCGGCCGATGAAGGGGAACAGCGAACGGTTGGCCCGGCCTTGGCTCACCTCTCGGTCGCGGAGGCCAGTCAAGGTCCCGTGCTTGCGCGTGAGGCGAGGAAAGCGCCTCGAGCGGAGGGGGACGCGAGGATTGACGCTGGAAGGACAGCCGAGAGAAGGTGGCGGTCAACATCCCCGTCGGCAGGGGCTAAGGAATGGGCTTTTCCGACCGAAAGGGACCCGGCCAGAACAAGCCCTCGCCGCGCCAAGCGATGGGACAGCCCCGGGGGCTGGCAGTGTTACGTGACTTCCGTTAACATGTCTTGGTGTCACTGGGGTGCAATGAAAGGGGTCACGATGGAGAGCGTGGGTATCAAGGAACTCAAGGCGCACCTCTCCCAATATCTGGGAAAGGTTCGGACGGGTCAGGTCATCCTCATCACCGACCGCGGGGAAGCCGTAGCGGAACTGCATCCTTTGAGCTCGGAGCGCGAGGCTGTTCGGGCCCTCGCCGAGCGGGGGCGGGTGCGGTGGAGTGGCGGAAAACCGAAAGGGCTTGCTGGAGTTTGCGCTGAAGGCACCTCGGTCTCCGAGATCGTCATCGAGGACCGGCGTTGATCCTCTACCTCGATACGAGCGCACTGGTGAAGGTCTACGTCGAAGAAGCACACACTGAACAGGTGCGCAACTGGGTGGACGAGGCCACCGTCGTCGCCACCTCGGTGGTGGCTTATGCGGAAGCCTCTGCCGCCTTTGCCCGCAAGAGGAGAGAAGGGGGATTGGGCCCGGAGGATCTCGAACAGGTCCTGGCCGCGCTGGATCGAGACTGGGGAGACTACGCCGTGCTGGAAGTCCGCGAGCGAGTTGCGGGAGCACTCGCGGTGAAGCACGGGTTGCGGGGCTTCGACGCCATCCACCTCGCGGCAGCGCTCGAACTGAAGAGCGAGGCAGTAGAGACGATCGTTGCGCTGTGTGCCTTCGACGAGAGACTCGTCACGGCAGCAAAGACCGAAGGATGCTCGCTTCTAGGCCCGCAGAACGGCACGGGTGAAACTTGAAGAAGTGGGTGCCAGCAAACATGCCAGGGAGACCCGAGGGGTCAGATCCAGGCTCTGCATCGCCCTGTCCGTTGGGGGCGCAAGGGGTTCGACCGGACGGACAGTAAGCGGTGAAGGAGATCGAAGAGCTTTTGGCCTGGCCATCGGGGATGACGCAGGCGAGGTCGTCCGAAGGCCGGCACTCGGGGACGATCGAAAGAGCCTCATCCGCAAAAGCACGCCAGGCGATTGAGCGGCAGCCCCCAACGACCAGAAGTCGTCAGTTCCCCCGACCAAGACAAAAAGATGCGAGTATTGTCATCGGTCGCGGTTTGCGCCAGGGCCTCTAACACCAAAGTGTCGGCACCAATCTGGATATTGAAGGCTTCCCACTCGGTATAGCCTGCCGGATGAGATGTTCTCGATGCCCTAGATCCGGTAGAACCCTTCGTCGAACTCGGGTCGGCCGGCGTAGCGCTTCAGGAACGGCGCCGAAGACCGCTCGTGGTCCCTCAACGCCGCTCCGTCAACGGGGATGCCGGCCCGATGAAACGCCGCGATGACGGCCTCGGGCTTGGGCGGGCAACCCCACACGGGGATCGCCTCCTGAATGTCCGGATGGTCCCGGTGCAGCCTGGACATGCAGTTGCCGAGCAAGACGGTCTTCCGCATGCCCGCCGTAGGCCGCATCGCCTTTCCGGTGAGGATCTCGAGCCCGTCCCACGGTCCGCCCTGCCAGGCCCGGAGGAGCTCCTGGAGGACCAGCCCGTTGAGCACCGCGCAGTACGTGCACATGGTCGAGTCGTATTTCCGGTACCGGAGCCCACGCACCCCTTTCTTGGCCAGCGGAGCCGGAAGCAACTCGTCCGGCGTGTAGGCAAAGGAGTGCTCGTGGTGTGCGGCCGCTGACGCGAGGCACTCTCCGCGCACCTCCAGGTCGGAGAGGTCGAGGGGCCGGCCGCGGTTTCGGCCGGCGTGCACCAGGTGAGGGACCTGAGACGGATCGTGGCCGAGGAGCCGGGCCCCCACCAGGTCGGCGGAGAGCAGGTCCGGCGAGGCCACCAGCAGGTCGCTGCGGCGGGCCCACCCTTCCACGGCCGGCCCCCGCTCGAGGCGGTAGATCCCGTCGATCAGGATCAGCGAAGGGGGAAGCCGGTCGCCCAGGCGGGCGATCCTGTAGTGGAGGTCTCGCTCCGGGTCGGGGCTGTGGCACTTCTTACGCGACGGGATGTCGATGAGTCCCTTGAGGTTCTTGATCCCCAAACTGACCCGGGTTTGGGCGTGCGTCTTGAGCACGGGAAGGTCGACGACGAAGTCGCTGGCCAGGAAGTCGGCGCTGAAGTTGAGCTCCACCCCGCCGCCGAGGTCCACCGACTCGAAGGGGCGCTCGAAGACGTTGAGCACCTTCACGCCGTAGCGCTTCTTCAACTTCCCGTAGCCGAGCCGCTCGAAAGCGTCGGCAGGGGTCAGGCGATCCTTGCGGTCCCAGGTGACGATTCCCTCGCCCAAGGTGATGTCGCCGACGCCGTGCGCCGCGAGCAGTTCCACGACGTCCTCGACGACCCGCGAGGTGGTGATCACCCCGTACTTCGGGAACTCCACTTGCCGGGACCAGAAGGCGATGTTGGGCTTGATAAACACCCGCGCGTTGGCCGGAAGGTGATCCAAGCCGCCGCACAGCTCGACCGCGCGCCGCACCGATTCTCTCGGCTGCGTGTAGCGCGTGATGGAGACGACCGTCCGAATGGCCTCTTGTGCCGCTTTCTTCACGCTCATTCCAATGCGCGATCAAGTTGCGACGAATTGCCCATGCGAAACTCCGGACCTCGCCGTCGTCGCGAGGCCCGGAGGGCCGTGGCGATCCAGAAAGGTCGGCCATGCTCGCACAGTCTGGATTGCTTCGCTTCGCTCGCAATGACGGAGGGGCGATGCATTCGTTAGCCTCATCTGGATAGTTTCGTAGGTCGGGTCAAGCGAAGCGGACCCAACATCCCGGAGTTGTTGGGTTTCGCCGGCTCAACCCAACCTACGTCTGGCCTCCCCGCCCTTACGATCGACCAGCAGACAGTCAGTCTTGGAACTGCGTCGTGGTCATGTGGACGGTCAGGCCGTCGGCCTCGAACAACCGCCGGACGAGCCCGGCAGACTTGGGCAGCTCGTAGTGGAAGTAGTACCGCAAGGTGGTCCACTTGCCTTCGAGGAAGGCGCGCTCGGTCTCCCCCGGCTCGGCGTTCAGACGGGTCCGGATCGCGAGACCCTGCAGGAGCCATTGCCAGGCCACGGCCACGAGCCCGAAGAGCTCCAAGTACAGGGTGGCGTCGGCCAAAAGCACGTCCGGCGTCGCGCCCGCGGTCTGACACAGGTGCGCCGTGACCTGCTCCAGCTCGGAGAGCGCCGCGTCCAGCCGCTCGGCATAGGGGGAGAGGACCGAGTCGTTTGCGGCGGCGGCGATTGCCGAGCGGACGGTTTCGCCGAACAGCGCAAACCCCTTGCCCCCGTGGAGGCGCACCTTGCGCCCCAGAAGGTCCATGCCCTGGACGCCGGTGGTGCCCTCGTGGATCGGGTGGATGCGCATGTCGCGGAAGAGCTGCTCCACGGGGAACTCGTCGCAGTAGCCGTAGCCGCCGAGGATCTGGATCGCCTGGCCGGTCGTGAGAATGCCCATCTCGGAGGGATAGCTCTTGGCGACCGGCGTGAGCAGGTCCAAGAGCAGCGCCGCGCGTTCCCTCTCCTCCCCGGCCGCCACGTGGGACAGGTCGGCGTACCGCGCGCACTGCAGCAGCAGCGACAGGGAGCCCTCCACCACCGCGCGCTGGAAGAGCAGCATGCGGCGCACGTCGGCGTGCTCCACGATCGGCACCTGCGGGGTTTCCGGGTTCTTGGCTGCCGCCGGCCGGCCCTGGACCCGCTCCCGGGCGTACTCCAGGGAGGCGTAGTAGGCCGCCGAGGCGATCGCCGTCGCCGCCAGGCCCACTTCGAGGCGGGCCTCATTCATCATCGAGAACATGTAAGCCAGCCCCTTGTGGGGCTCGCCCACCAGGTAACCGCGGCAGTCGTCCTCGTCGCCGAAGCTGAGCTGGGTGATCGGGCTGCCGCGATAACCCAGCTTGTGGTAGATGGCCGTGCAAGCCACGTCGTTGGGCTCCAAGCGACCGCCCCCGTCGTGGCGCAGCTTGGGCACCGCGAAGAGGGAGATCCCCCGGACCCCGGCGGGAGCATCCTGGAGGCGGGCCAGCACCAGGTGCACCACGTTCTCTACCGCGTCGTGGTCTCCGGCCGAGATGAAGATCTTCTGACCGCGGATGCGGTAGGTCCCGTCTTCTGTAGTACGCGTACGAGGTCAACTCGGCGACGCCGTGGACGTCGTAGAGCAGGAAACGCAGGTTACGGTCGCTGTAGAACTTTTCCACGAGTCATTACCGAAGCAGGTTCTCGAACACCCCGGCGGCCCCCATGCCCGTGCCGACGCACATGCTCACGATCCCGTAACGCCCGCGGCGCCGAGCCAGCTCGTGAAGCAGGGTGGCCGCGAGCTTCGCGCCGGTGCAGCCCAGGGGGTGGCCGAGCGCGATGGCGCCGCCGTTCACATTCACGCTCGCGGGGTCCAAGCCGAGCTCGCGAATGACGCAGAGCGCCTGGCTCGCGAACGCCTCGTTCAGCTCGATGAGGTCCACGTCCTGAAGGCGCAGGCCGGCCCCCGTGAGAGCCTTGGGGATGGCGACAACAGGCCCGATCCCCATCACCGCCGGATCGACGCCGGCCGCGGCAAAGGAGACGAGCCGGGCGATCGGCCTCAGGCCCAGGGCGGAGGCCTTTTCCGCCGTCATGAAGACGGACATCGCAGCGGCGTCCGTCATCTGCGAGGAATTGCCCGCCGTGACGCTCCCCCCCTTTCGAAACACGGGCTTCAGGGCGGCAAGCCGTTCCACCGTTGTGCCCGGGCGCGGTCCTTCGTCCACGGTTTGGAGGACGGTCTCCTTTCGAGGCTCGCCATTCGCGCCGGGGCGGTACCGAACGACCTCCACGGGCACGAGCTCCTGGTGGAACCTGCCTTCCGCCTGGGCGGCGAGCGCCCGCCGGTGGCTCTCGGCGGCGAAAGCATCCTGGTCCTCCCGGCTCACTCCGAACCGCTCCGCCACGTTCTCGGCGGTGAGGCCCATATCGAGATAGGAGTCGGGACGGTCCGCGGTGAGGCCGGGGTTCGGCATGGGCAGATTTCCGGGCATCGGAACCCGGGTCATGGACTCGACACCGCCCGCGAGCACCACCTCGGCAGACCCCATGGCGACGGTTTGGGCGCCGTACGCAAGAGCCTGGAGCCCCGAGGAGCAGAAACGATTCACGGTGACGCCGGCGACGGAGACCGGCAGGCCCGCGCGCAGGGCGCAGATGCGCCCCAGGTCCATCCCCTGTTCGGCTTCGGGAAAGGAACAGCCGACGATCACGTCCTCGATATCCTGCGGATCGAGGCCGGGGGTCCGGTCCAGGGCGCCGCGGATGGCCACGGCCCCCAGGTCCTCGGGCCGCATGGTGCTGTAGGCCCCCTTGAACGCCTTTCCCCCCGGCGTTCGCACGGCGGTGACGATGACGGCATCTCTCACGACGACCTCCCCTGTTGTTTTGTGGGGGCGGGCTCCTGCCCGCGATTTGGGCCGAAGGCCCACGGGTCGGGCTGTCGCCCGATATCGCGGCCAGGAGGCCGCTCCCACAGGCGATCCAAACCCAAAGAGCCTGAACTCCCGAGCACTAGTTCCTCAGCGGTTTCCCGGTCTCGAGCATGTGCTGGATACGCTCCAGCGTCTTGGGCTCGCGGCAGAGCTCGAGGAAGGCCCTCCGTTCGAGGTCGAGCAGGTACTGCTCGTCGACGACCGTCCCGGCGTCCACCTCTCCGCCGCAGAGTACCCAGGCCAACTTGCCGGCTACGAGGCGATCGTGCTCCGAGAGGTGCCGCCCCTGGGCCAGGTTGTGGATCTTGCTTCGGAGGATTCCGAGACCGTCCCGTCCCATCACCGCGACGGTGGCCGGCGCCAGGGGCTGCCAGCCGCACTCGAGCAGCGAGAGCGCGGCGCATGGAGGAGATGGTCGCGGTTCATGGTCACTCCGTCCCCGGCGCGGAGGAAACCGAGGTCGAAGCCCTCCCAAGCCGACGCGGTCACGCGAGCCGTGAGGATCGTCTCGAAGGCCTTACCGAGGGCGAAAGCCCGAGAGCCGGGAGCCGCGGCAAGCGCCGGAGTCCGCAGGAGGGCCTCCTTGGTCCCCCCCGCTGCCGGGATGAGTCCGACCCCGACCTCGACGAGCCCCATGAAGACCTCCTGGCTCGCCTGGATCCGGTGGGAGTGGAGGCAGACCTCCAGGCCGCCACCCAGCACGCGCTCGAAAGGGGCCGCCACGACGGGCACGGGCGCGTACTTGAGCTTCATCACCATCCGCTGGCCCCCGCGGACCATCTCGTCGATCCCCTGCCAATCCCCTGCCAGAGCCCTCGCCCCCACCGGCCTGAGGTCGGCGCCGGCCGAAAAGACCGTCCCCTGGTTTCCCACGACGAGGGCGCGATAGTCCTTCCCGGCTCGACCGAGCGCCGCCTCGATGAAGGCGGTCAGCGGCTCGCTCAGGGTGTTCATCTTCGTGTGGAATTCGAGGCACGCGACGCCGTCCCCCAGGTCCACCAGGCTCGCGCATTCGTCCTCCAGGAGGGTCTTTCCGGAGAGCTTCCGGTCCGAAAGGGAGATGGCCCGCGCATCGGAACGAAACCCGCGATGCGCCCGCTCCCGGGGCGTCCAGGCGAGCGGTGTCGCCCCTGCCGCCTCGTAGAACCTCGGGTTGGCCGAAGAGGCCAGTGTCTTCACCCAGTCCGGGACGTCCCGGCCCTCGGCCGTCATCCGCTCCACGGACTCTTGCACCCCCAAGGCATCCCAGAGCTCAAAAGGCCCGAGCTCCCACCCAAAACCCCAGCGCATGGCGCGGTCCACGGAGACGAGGTCGTCAGCCACCTCCGGAATCCGGTGGGCGGCATAGAGGAGAGTGGCCGCGGTAACATCCCAGGCGAATCTTCCTGCCGCGTCGTCGCTGCGCACGAGACCGGCGATGCGGACGCCGGGGTCGGCCGTCTTGGCCGCCTCCGAAAGGCTCCCGTAGAGGACCTTGCGCGCGGGCCGGTACGCCAACGTCCCGGGGTCGAAGACGAGCGCTCTCTTGTCCTTGTAGAAGCCGCTCCCGCTCTTCTGGCCGAGCCATCCCCGCCCGATCATCGCCTCGATCCAGGGCGGAAGCGTCATCTGATCGCGGCACTCGTCTCGCGGAGCCCCGTCGCGCTGAGTGCGGACGACGTGGGGCAGGAGGTCGATGCCGGCAAGATCCACCGTTCCGAAGGTCGCCGAAGAAGCTCGGCCCAGGGCTTTGCCCGTGACGGCGTCTACCTCCTCGATGCCGAGGCCGTGCTTCTCCATCGCCCTCATGGCGTACACCGTGGCGAAGATCCCTATCCGGTTGGCGACGAAGTTGGGGGTGTCCTTGGCGAGGACCACGCCCTTTCCGAGGCGCGTCTCCGCGAACTCCTGAAACCCACTCAAGGTTTCCCCCGAGGTGCTCGCGCCCGGCACGAGCTCGAGCAGATGCATGTATCGAGGCGGGTTGAAGAAGTGCGTTCCGAAGAACCGCGACTTCAGGGCTTCGGGGAGGGCGTCGGCCATGGCGTTGACCGAGAGGCCCGACGTGTTGGTCGTGAGCAGGGCATCGGAAGACAGGTGCTCGGAGACTCTTTGGAGCAGATCGACTTTGACGTCGAGGCGTTCGACGACCGCCTCCACCACCCAGTCCACCTCCCGGAGCCTCGGGAGGTCATCCTCGAAGTTCCCGGGCGTCACGAGGCCGGCGCGCTCCGGATGCGCGAAGGCAGCGAGCCGGGCTTTTCGAGCTGCCTCCAGCCCTTTCTCCGAGAAACGGTTCCGTACCCGCGGATGAGTGAGGTCCCAGCCCTTCTTGCGCTCTTCGTCGGTGAGCTCTCCCGGGACGATGTCGAGGAGGAGCGTCGGGATGCCGGCATTGGCGAGGTGCGCGGCGATACCGCTGCCCATCGCGCCTGCGCCCAAGACCGCCGCTCTGCGAATGAGGAACATGACTCTCTCCAAAGGAGGGGTTTCAGAAGACGACGCGTTCCAACTGGACGAGCCTCGCGGCGATGCTTTCCCGAAGGGCAATCAGGTCCGTCGAACTCCGAGTCGAGAGGGCGGTCAGAGCGACCGCCAGGGCCGACCCACAAACCGTCCCGGCCAGGGCCACGAGCAGGTCGCGGGCGGGACGCTCGGCCTCGCGCGCTGCCTCCTCGCAGGCGATCCGGGCGGCCGCCACCGGAATCCCGGCCGCCTCCACGCCCCGCCGCTCCGCGTCCTTCAGCGCACGGAGCAGTGCCGACTCCGCAGTGTACCCCAGCGTGGCGAGGTCGGCGATGCGCGTGAGGAGCGGCTGCTGGTCCACGACCGCCTTGCCGTGCTTCTCCGCCGCCGCCGCCGTGGCGATGAGACAGAGGCGCTTGAGTTTCGCGACGACCCTCCTCTCGGAGCCGAGCAGCCCTTCGCCCGGGTCGTCCGCTTCGGTCGCAGGGGTGAGCTCGCCCGAGGCGGTCAGCCGTAGGAGGGAGGACGCCGCGAAGATCCGGTTGATCTCGTTGGTCCCTTCGTAGATCCGGTTGATCCGCGCGTCCCGGTAGTAGCGCTCGACGGGGTACTCCGAGCAGTAGCCGTACCATCCGAAGCACTGGACCGCCTCGTCGACGACGAAGTCGAGGATTTCGGTTCCCGAGACCTTCACGAGAGCGCACTCGACCTGGTACTCCTCGCCCGCGGCGAGCACGGCCGTGCCGTCATGGGTTCCGCTCGCCTCGACGTGCGCTTGGATGAGCCCAAGAGTCCGGTAGGAGGCCGACTCGACCACGTACGTCCGGACCAGCATCTCGGCGAGCTTCTCGCGCATCGCTCCGAAGTCGGCCAAGCGTCTGCCGAACTGCTTTCGCTCCAGGCAGTAGGCGAGGCTCGCCTCCAGGGCGAGCTTGCAGTAGCCGGTCGCCTGGACGCCGAGTTTCAGACGGCCGAAGTTCAGGATGTTGAAGGCGATCTTGTGCCCCTTACCGATCTCTCCGAGCACGTTCTCCACCGGCACGGGGGCGTCGGAGAGGATCACGGTGGTCGTCGAACTGCCCCGGAGCCCCATCTTGTGCTCCTCGGGGCCGGTCGAGAGACCGGGGGTATCCCGATCGACGACAAAGGCCGTGAAGTGCTTCCCATCCACCTTGGCGAAGACCGTGAAGACGTCCGCCAGGCCGCCGTTAGTGATGAACTGCTTCGTCCCGTTCAGGACGTAGTGGGTGCCGTCCTCCGAGAGCACCGCCTTCGTTCGGCAGGCGAGCGCGTCCGAGCCTGCCGAGGGCTCGGTGAGACAGTAACAACCGACCAGCTCGCCGGTCGCGAGCGACGGCAGATACCGGTCCTTCTGCTCGGGGGTCCCGTAGTAGACGATGGGGAGGCTGCCGATGCTCGAGTGGACCCCGCACAGGGTCTGGAACGAGGCCTGGCCCGCCAGGTTCTCATAGACGAGAGCGGCCGAAGCCTTGTCCAGGGCGAGCCCGCCGTACTCCTCCGGCACGTCGGCCATGAGGAGCCCCAGCTCTCCGGCGCTGAGCATCAGCTTACGGGAGAGCTCGAAGTCCTTCTCTTCGATCCGGTCCGAGTGGGGAAGGACTTCGTTGAGTACGAAGTCCCGCGCCGTCTTGGCGTACTGATGCTGTTCGGCGGTGAAATCCTCGGGTGTAAAGACTTCGTCGGGACGGACCTGACGGGCCAGAAACCTCCCGCCCACAAGGCGGCCCTCAGGCGGCGTCGCTTCTACGCAGGGTTTGCCGGTCATTCCTACTCCTCTGCAGTTCGCACTTCGTCGCGCGCCCGTCGTGCTCCCGGATCTTCGGAGGCTGGCCCTTTTGCGTGGTTGGCCGTCCGCGGTGCCTCCTGCTCCGAGTCCGCCGGGAAGTCGAAGAGGGCTTGCCGCCGGGTCGGCCCAGCGGTCTCGCGCGCAGCACAAAAGCATCTTGCGTGCCCGAGCGTGGGTCAGGAGGTACGAGGGCAAAAGCGGCGGCGGGTCGGGGCGTGTTCAGAAGCTCAAGCGGCGCGGTTTTGGCCTGCTGCCGAGACTTACCTCCGCCGGCTGGAAGACCCGTCGGTTTCCCCCGCGAGGGGGGCGCCATAGGGCTGGCGAGGGCGGCGGGCCATCCGGCGGTCGATATTTCGCCCGCCTCATTCTTGGGTCTCCAGACCCAGCCCAAGGGCGGCGGCGAGTCGCAAGTCTCTCCGCACCCGTTGGGGCTCCTCACCGCGCCGGGATGATCGGGAGCAGGAGATGCGAGGGGTGCTCCGCGTTGTGGTAGACCTTGTGGACCACCGTCTTGCTGCTGCAAACGTGCTGGGGGATGTACTCGACGCCGGTCTCCCCGGCGACGCCCTCGGCCAGGTCGAGAGAGGTGACGTCGAGGCAGATGCGATGCCCGGCCTTGAAGAGATTGGCCGTGGAGAGGATCTCGATGTTGTACTCGTTGATCTCGCCCGGCACGAGGGGCTGGATCTTGTCGGGCGTGAGATAGTGCCACGGCCTCCAAGGCTTGGAACGCTCCGGATCGATCGCTCGTCGAGAAGCCTTGAGCCACCCGCGCGTGAGCTCTCGTTCGGGCAGGTCGGACGGCACGGAACGCTCCCCCTGACGCCCCGTGCGCACGGAGACGTCGGGGCCGACGTCCTTCAGGATCACGATCCAGTTCGTGTCGGTCTCATCTAAAGAGGCATACAACGTGAGCGAGATGGGCCCGATCACCAGCGTGTCCTCGGGCAGCGGGTCCGTCATGTAACGCAGGCGTTCGATCTTGTTGGTCTGCGTCGGCGGCATCTGCACGAAGGCGTCCGGCGGCTCGTTGACGAAGGTCTCGTTCGCCGGCAGGTGGGCCCGGGTGCTCAGTCTCTCCCAACTGTGCAGGTAGTACTTGTCCCAACGAGTCTCCGGGAGCGGCCAATCCGAGCCCGTGCGCCATTGGTTTGCGCCCATGACCCAGATCTTTACCGGAGGCTCCTCCATGATCCCGGTGTCGATTCCCTTGAGCCAGTGGTCGTACCAGCGGATCACTTCGTCGTGGTACTGGTGGAACGGGCGCTCCGTATGCTCCGGAGGAGTAACGAGGAGCTTCTTGGGGGCCTGGACGCCTTCGAAGAAGTGCTGCGCACCCTGCCAGTGCATCTTGTAGGTGTAAGCACCCTCGAATGCCCCGGTGTAGAAGGGGATCTTGATCTTCTTGAACGTCTCCTCCGTCTGGAGCACCACTTCGGGCGGCTCGAAGGGAAAGAGCATCTGATAGAAAAGCGCCGGATTTCGCTGCCCCTTTAGGGTCAGGAGGTTCCAGAGGTGGACGTACATCATGTAGTCCGGGTCGCTCATCGCGCGCTGCCAGGCGGCTTCCACCGGCGGAGGGAGCTCCGGCGGCGTACCCTGATGGCCGTGGAAGCTGTTGAAGAGGTCGATGTGGTAGGGCATGGTCTGTAAGACCCCTCCGGGGTGCATCTCCCGGAATCCTATCAGCCCGCCGTACGCCCCGCCTGCGTCCAGCGGAAAGATGGCCTTCAACGCCGGATGGTTCTGCGCAGCGGCCCTCCACTGCTCGCCGGCGAACGCGGAGAGTCCGACCATGCCGATGTTCCCGTCGCACCACGGCTGGGCCACGAGCCACTCGAAGGTGTCGTAGTGGTCCCACTCGTCGTTCTGGAAGGGGATTCCCTCCGACTTGTGACCGCCGCGGACCTGTCCGATGACGTGCACGTAGCCGTTGGCGACGAAGCGCTTGCTGTCGCCCCCCTCGATGACGCCGTACCACATGGTCGACCACGCAGGCTGGGGCACCTTGAGGTTCTCGGCGACCTCCACCCGCTGCAGGTCCTTGTTGTGCATCGCGCAGGTGTAGAGGACCGGAAACCTGCCCGGCGCGTCCGGGCGATAGACGTCGACCCTCAGCTTGATCCCGTCCCGCATCGTCACCGGGACGTCGTACTCTTTGATCATTCCGCCCAACGGGTGTCTTTCTTCGCTCATCTCGACCTGCTCCTTCCCCGTTCCTGACGAAAGAGTCCCCACTTCTCGAGGCGTCTCAGGACCTCTTCACCGGCCACGCGCCCCGAGTCTACCGCAAAACCCGTCGCTTCACCCGGATGGGTCATCGCGTAGTGGGAGCCGCACCGGCGTCCCAAATGCACCGACGATGCCCGAGCGAATTGCACCGCGCCAAGCGCGCAGGATCGCTCGCCTTTTGACGGAAGATCGGCGCTGGAGCGAGACACGTGATGGAGATCAGGCTATGGTCCCAGACGGGATTCGGGACGAACTTTCACCCCGGAGGCGGAGTATCGCCTCCGACTTGTCTTAGGTACGAGGCTGCGCCTGCCGGGCTCTCCGGCAGGCGCCCCAACGTGCCCTGGGGCCACTCGTCGGCCCCCTCGCCGACTACCGCCGTCCTCTTGTTGCGGACGGACCCAGGGCAGGAACTCCGTACGATTCAACGCATGCCGCGGACCGAGCGCGCGGCGCAGGACCGACTCCCTACTTCTCGCGGCCTCTCAGGACCTCTTCGCCGGCGATGCGTCCGGCGTTGACCGCGAAGCCCATCGCTTCACCCGGATGGGTCATCTCGTAATGGGACCCGTACATGCCTGCGGCACAGTTTCCAGCCGAATAGAGTCCGGGGATGGGCCGATGATTCTTGGCCGCGGCCTCGAGAAACTCGACTCCCTGCTCCTGCAGCCAGTCGATGGTCTCGGCCGACTTCTCGAAGAAGGCTCGAACCAGGCGACCGTCGGCCCGCCACTGGGTGGTCTCCATATGCCGCTTGAAGGCTTCTTCCGCAGTCAACCCGATGAGACTGCGCCTCTGAATGGAGCTCTCGACCGCAAACATTCCCTCAACGAAGAGAGAGAGCCCGCCGGGCGCTGCCGGCTTTTCCACCACGACCACCTCGGCGCCCCCTCGGCTCGCGGTCAACGCCGCCGAAAGGCCGGCGGCTCCCGCGCCGATGACCACAACGTCCGCCTTCATCCTGCCGTCGCCAGTCCTGGGGCCCGCTTGCACGCCTTTCTGCTCTTGCATGTCTCTCTCCTCCCACAGCGCGACTCTATGCCCCTCCCCTATCAGGTCAGGCGGACACCCGGGCCCACGGATGCACTGATGATGCCGACGTGAATTGCGTTGAGCGGCCCTGCCCCCTCTGGTCCGGCGGCCGGGCGCTCTATGCGGGAAGATCAGGTCTGGAGCGACACGTGTGGGGACGACGGCGGCCTGTACCAAAGGCCGGGTCGGGGCGAGCCTTCAACCAAGAGACGAAATATCGCCTACGACTCCATCCGGAAAGGCACTTTCCGGATGGACATTAGCTGCTCTGTATCCCCCTCACCTTGTCCCAGACGATCCCCTGGTGGGGCACCGGGCCGGCATCGAGGAAGTTGGAGCGGAGCTTGCGGCCCAGGATCTCCTCGGCCCGCCGCCCCGCGGCGAGCAGCTTCGGGAGGTCGATGCCCGTGGAGACCCCCATCTCCTCGAACATGCCCACCAGGTCCTCGGTGCAGGTGTTCCCGGCGTAGCCCGTGTGGTAGGTGGCCGCGCCCGTCTTCGGCTGGCCACCGATGGCGCCGAGTGAGGTGTCGAAGTGGCGAAAACCGAAGGTGAGAGCGACGAGCGAGTTCGCGATGCCCCAGCCCCGCGTGTCGTGGAAGTGCACCACGACCTCGTCGGTCGTGAACCTTTCCGCGAGCGCGTACTCGTAGAACGCGCTTACCTGCCGGGGGTTCGAGGAGCCGGTTGTGTCGCCGAAGCCGATGATCGTGGCGCCGATGTCCTTCCACCACTTCCCCATGGCGACGGCGTCCTCCGGAGCCACATCGCCCTTGATCGGGCAGCCGAAGCTCGTGAGCGCCCAGCCGAAGACGGCGTGCCCACTGTCCAGGGCCGCCCGTGCCATCTGCTCCAGCGCGCGCTTGTTCTCGTCGTGGGTCATGCCGACGTTGGCCTGGTTATGGGCCTCGCTCGTGGAGATCACCATGGCGATCTCCTGGACGCCGTAGCCTTCGTCCTTGCTCCGGATGGCGCGCTCCACGGCCTTCATCGTCGTGCAGATCGCCCGGTAGTCGAGTCCGGGTCTCCGGGGGATGCGCCGCAGCACCTCTTCTGCGTCCCCGAACTGCGGCAGATACTTGGCCGGCGCGAAGCTCGTCGCCTCGAGCTTCGTCACCCCGGCGTCCACCATGCGCGTGAGGATCTCCACCTTCTCGTCCGTGGAGACGACCTTCTCCTCGTTCTGAAGGCCATCCCGGGCCCAGCACTCGCCGATGATGACGCGGTCCGGGAGGTGAGCCCGGTGGAGTTGCATCTGATCACGCATGTTCGTCGCTCCCTGAGGCGTGCTGTGCAGCCTTCTAGGCGCTGTGGTGATGCGAGAGCTCACGTTGGCCCTCCCGCCACTCCGGCGTATCTCGGTCCTCCCGAACGCGGAACTCGAAACACGGAACGTCGGTTATCGTCCTTTGTACGCGGGCTTTCGCTTCTCTCGAAACGCCGCGAGCCCCTCTCGCCGGTCCAAAGTGGGAATGACCGTCTCGTAGCACGCGCTCTCGAAGACGAGTGCACTCGCGAGATCCATCTCCGTCCCTCGACTGATGGCGTTCTTGGCGGCGCGGATCGCTACCGGGCCGTTTTGCGCGATGGCCGCTGCCCAGGACCGTGCTTCCTCCAAGACGGCTTCGGCGGGGACCACCCGGTCGGCGAGCCCAATCGAGAGAGCACGGGCCGCATCGATCCGTTTCGCGGTGAAGATGGCTCCTTGGCCTTCGACGTGCCGACGAGTCGGGGAAGACGTTGGGTACCGCCGGCGCCGGGAATGATGGCGAGGCTCGTCTCGGTGAGCCCCATGGTCGCCTTCTCGGAGACGATCCGTAGATCACTCGCGAGGGCGAGCTCGGTGCCTCCGCCGAGGGCGACCCCGTTGACCGCGGCGATTACGGGCACCGGAAGGTTCTCGACCATCGTGAAGGTAGTCCGGATGGTCGAGATGTAGCGGCGCACCTCGCTCTCCATCATGGACGCGCGCTCCTTCAGGTCGGCTCCCGCGCAGAACGCCCGGTCCCCCGCCCCCGTCACGATGACGCACCGAACCTCCGGATCGAACTGGATCTCCTCCACCGCCCTCCGGAGCTCATGGAGCATGGGGAAGGAGAGAGAGTTCATCGCTTCTGGCCGATTCAGCGTGACGGTGCAGACTCCGCCCTCTTTTTGGACCAGGACCATCGTTTCGGACATGGTGCTTCACTCCCATTCATTGACCTTTCGGGTTCGGGAGGCCCCAGAGCCCGAAGTGAAAGCAAAAAAAGAGGCGAGAGCGGAGGAGTAGAATGGCGTGATTCTCTCGCCCCGAGGGTTGGGTCTTACGCGCTCCGACAAAGGGTGAGGTCCGGAGGAATGGGTTTGGACCTCACCCCGGTCGGGTGGAAATGACCTTTATGTCCGGCGCCCGGACCTACTCCCAGACCTTCTCGTAGATCTCCGCGAAGTCTTTGAGGGCGTACGGAAGGGGGTTCGGCGAGCAACACGGATCGTGGCTCGCGTGCTCGACGAGCGCGGCGATGTCCGCGCGGTTGACCGTTCGGCCGTTTCGCCCTCCCAAGTCCGTGACCGAGGCGGGACCGCCGATCTTCAGGACGAGGGCCTTCACCGCGTCGCAGGCGGCCTCGGCTGCCTGGTCCTCCGTCATGCCGGCCGTGTTGACGCCCATCGCGCCCGCGATTCGGACCAGCTTCCCGGCGATGGCCGCCTTGTTCTTGCGCATGACCTCGGGGAGCACCAAGGCGTTGCAGTCGCCGTGGGGCAGGTGGTAGACGGCCCCGAGGGCGTGCGCCAGGGAGTGGCTGTTCCCGAGAAGACCGCTGTTCATCGCCACGCCGGCCATGTACGCCGCGTACGCCATGTTCGAACGGGCCTTCAGGTCGTCCCCGTTGGCGCAGGCCAGCGGCAGGTTCTCGGCGATCAGCCGTACCGCTTCGAGGGCGAGCCCCTCACAGAGAGGGTTCGAGAGGACCGACGAGAAGGCCTCAACGGCATGGGCCAGCGCGTCGATCCCGGTCGCGGCGGTGATGCTCGGCGGCATGGGCTGGGTGAAGAGGGGATCGTTCACCGCCACGATCGGCAGCAGCTTCGGGTCCGCCAGGAGCATCTTGTGGCCGCGCTCCGCGTCGGTGATGATCGCTCCGATGCTCGCTTCCGAGCCGGTGCCGGCGGTGGTATTGACGCAGATGAGCGGCGGGATCGGATTCACGAGGGAGAACAACCCCAGGTAGTCGATGAGCCTACCCGGGTTGGTCGCGAGCATCCCGATCGCCTTGGCGCAGTCGTGGGGACTGCCGCCGCCGATCGAGATGATGCCGTTGCACCCTTCGCGTCGGTAGACGTCCAGGCCCGCGTCTACGTTGTGGACCGTGGGGTCGGGGTCGACCCCATTGAAGACGGCGTAGGGGATGAGCTTCGCGTCCAGCGCGTCGGTGACGAGCTTCAGCAGGCCGGCCTTCGCCACTGCCCGGTGCCCGGTGACGAGCAGGGCCTTCTTCACCCCCAACGCATCCAGGTAGCTGGGGATCATCTTGTAGCACCCCTGGTTGAAGACGGAGATCGGGGGTGCAAAGGAGGTAGTCACGCCCGCGAAAAGCGTCATGATCAGGCCGGTCTGGTCGTGGACCTTCGCCAGATCCTCGCGCGGGACGTCGAAGACCGCGTTGTGCGGCGGCAGCGCCTCGGTCGTCATCCACTCGGGCAGGCGGTCGTCCTCTTCCGTGAACCCGGCGCGCCGGTTGAAGTCGACCTCGAGCCGCAACGTCCGCATGCCCAGCGCCACGAAGCTGCCCTCGTGCCAGTGGTTGCCCGTGAAGGCCGCCATGGAGTCGAGGAGGTGTTTGGCGAACTCGGGCTTGTCCATGGACGCGAAGCCTACCATGAGACAATACCCGGTGGCGTCGATGGCGGCGCTGGCGATCTGGGCGAGTGCCGAGGTCATCCACTGCCCCTCGCTAGCGAGACCCGGAATCTTCGGGTCCACCTTGCCCACATGGTTGGCGAGCGTATGCCCGGCCGTGTGGTCGGCGCCCATGGGGGAGGTGGCGTAGGTGACGCCGAGGCCCTTCAGAGCCCGGCCGTCGTAGGCGGAGAAGGCCTGCCCCTTCACCGCGGGCACGCGCTCCACGCCGAGGTGCTTGGCGACCGCGGTCGCGCCCGACCCGTAGAGGCGCCCCAACTCCGTTCCCTTGCCGATCTCCTCGACCACCGAGACGGCGGCGTCGGCGTCGCCCCAGGCGATCTTCCCCGCGTCCATCAGGACGCCGACCGTGACCCCCGTCTCGATCGTGTCGAGCCCCAAGTCGTCATCGAGCCGATCCAGGCGCGCGATGGCGTCGAGGTCTGTGATCCCGCAGTAGCCGCCGTGGGACCAGAGGGTCTCGTACTCCGGCTGCTTGGTGACGTAGTTGCCGTCCTTGTCGTTGAATATGCCCGAACACTGGATCACGCACCCCCGGTGGCAGCCGTGGGT
>JACRCS010000151.1 GCA_016218905.1 Deltaproteobacteria bacterium | reverse complement strand
TCGTGGGCGAGGACCGAGAGCCCCTCCTCCCCTAGTGCCACGCAGGCGGCCCGCACGTTCTGCTCCCCGATCGTGGATCTCGGTTCCGCCGAGGCCGGGTGTACGAGCACGTCCGCTCCTCCGAAGACCTTGACCTGGAGATCGGAGCGGCGAATGCCCAGAGCCTCCAGCCGGCGCACCATCTGGCGCACGGAGCAGTCGACGTAGCGCAGGGCGCCGGGAGACCACTCGCCGCAGTGGCCGTTGGGCAAGAGCCCGTGGCAGATGGCGCCGGTCGTGAAGAGCGGGTGGAACATGGTGACTGAGATGCACGACCCGAGAATTGTCGAGACGAGCAGCGGTTCGGCGGAGACGACGAGCTCGCCGGCTCGGAGATGGAGGACCGGGAGCTCGCCGCGAGAGAGCTTCACGGTGCCTTTCTGTATACCGTCGGCGCTTCCTGGACGAGCGGAACGCGCAGGCCGTTGATGGTTTCGGAGTGCCCGAGGAATACGTAGCCGCCCGTGGCCAGGTGACGGCAGAGGCGGTTGAGAACGGCCTCCTGCGTGGCGCGGTCGAAGTAGATGAAGACGTTCCGACAGAAGATCACGTCCGCTTGCTCCCGCATCCCGAAGTCGTCATCGAGGAAGTTCAGCCGCCGGAACTTGACGTGCTGCCGGAGCTCCGGAACGATGCGGACCACCTCCTTCTCGGGGTCTCGGCTGCGCAGGAGGTACTTGCGCCGCAGCTCCAGAGGGATGGGCTCGATCCGCTCGTTATCGTAGATCGCCTGCCGGGCGGCTTCCAAGACCTTGGTGCAGATGTCCGTACCGAGCACCACGAATCGAAAGCCCTGGAGGCGCTCGGCGACCTCCCCGAGAACCATCGCGAGCGTGTACGGTTCCTCCCCGCTGGAACACCCGGCGCTCCACACCATGAGCTCCTTCCGGATCCCGCAGCCCGCTTCGCGGATGAGACCGGGAATCGCGCGCCTCACCAGGTACTCGAAGTGCTGGGGCTCCCGGAAGAAGTCGGTCTTGTTCGTCGTGACCGCGTCGATCATGTGGACGAGCTCTTCGTCGCTCGCGCGGTCGCCCAGCACGCGGTCGCAGTACTCCGAAAACGAGGCGAGTCCCAGGGCCCTCAACCGCTTTCGAAGCCGGGCCTCCAGCATCACCTTCTTGCCGGGCGGCATGCGGATGCCGCAGTGTCCCTCTATGAAGGCGGAGAGACGGCCGAACTCCTTCTGGCCGAGCCGTGCCTCGACCCACCCGCCGCGTTGAGGGCTAGATGGCCCCATTGACGAAGGCAACGGCCGCAGCTTCCGCTCTCGACGGGCGCGCCGAAGAGAGCTCGCCGGCTTCCTGGACGAGCTCCAGCTCCTCGGCCGTGAAGACCCGGTCCACGTTCAGGAGGATGATGAAGCGGTCGTCGCGCTTGCCCATGCCCTTGATGAAGGTGGTGTCGAGGCGGGTCCCTATCCGCGGAGGCGGATCGATCTGCTGCGGCTCGAGCTCGAGGACCTCCTGCACGGAGTCGGCGAGCGCGCCGAGGATCGTCGATTCTCCGTCGATCTCCACCTCCACGATGATCACGCAGGTGCTGATGCACTTCTCCGTCCTCGACATCCCGAACTTCAGCCGGAGGTCGACCACGGGGACCACATTGCCCCGCAAGTTGATGACGCCGCGCATGAACTCCGGTGTGCGCGGCACCTTGGTCACGGTCGTGAACTCCAGCACCTCCCGAACCTTCGCGATCTCGAGGGCGAAGAGCTCCTCATCCAGGGTGAAGGTCAGGTACTGCGACGACTCGGTGATCCCCGCAACCGCCATGTGAGCCTCCTTCGGATTACTGTCACGGATCCTGGATCATTCCTCTCCGGCTCCCGCGGGATATCGCCTCCTGGGCTTCGGGGCGCTCCCGGAGAACGTATCGGCACGCCTCCAAGGGACCATGACGCCTTCGACCGATCAGTAACGCGTGAATTCGCTGGCCTCCCCGAGGTCGAGGAGTGGCCGGGGCTTCGCGTCGGCCGCGGACCGGCCGCTGGGGAGCACGATGGGCCCCGCCGCGGCGGCCTGCCGCCGCAGGGGCTGATGACCGACGCCGGCGGCGAACCCCCGCGGGGCCGCCTGCGCAGCCGGCTTGGCCGGTGAGCTCCCGGCGATCTTGAAGAACGCCACCGCGAGGTCGAGCTGCTGCGCCTGGGTGGCGAGCTCCTCGGCCGTGGCGGCCATCTCTTCCGAGGTGGAGGAGTTCTGCAGGACGACCTGCTCGAGCTGCTGGACCGCCTTGTTGATCTGCTGGGCTCCCGAGTTCTGTTCGGCCGACGCCGCGGAGATCTCCTGGACGAGTTGGGCCGTGTGCTGCACGTCCGGCACGATCCGGGCGAGCATCTCGCCCGCCTTCTCGGCCACGCAGACGCTCGACCGGGAGAGCTCTCCGATCTCGCCCGCGGCCCTCTGGCTGCGCTCCGCGAGCTTTCGGACCTCGGAGGCGACCACCGCGAAGCCCTTCCCGTGGTCCCCTGCCCGTGCCGCCTCGATGGCGGCGTTGAGGGCGAGGAGGTTCGTCTGCCGGGCGATCTCCTCGATGATCGAGATCTTCCCGGCGATCTCCTTCATCGCCGTCACGGCCTCGCTCACGGCGGCCCCGCCCGTCTCGGCGTCCTGGGCCGTCTTGAGCGCCATCCGCTCCGTCTCCCGGGCGTTTTCCGCGTTCTGCTGGATGTTCGAAGCCATCTGCTCCATGGAGGACGCGACTTCCTCGGCCGCCGCGCTCTGCTCGGAGGTCCCGGAGGACATCCCCTCCGACGAGGAGCGCATCTGCTCGCTGCCGGCGGAGACCTCCGAAGCCGCGAGCTTCACGCGCTCGACCACCGTCGTCAGGGACTCGGCCATGGCGCGCAGCGAGAACATGAGCTTGTCGTCCTCGGACCGGGGCTTCACCTCGAGTGTAAGGTCCCCGTGCGCGACGGTCTCCGCAATGGAGGACACCTCCTGGAGGCCCTTCACCATGGTCCCGAGGGCCGCCATGAGCCGATCGTCGCCGGAGCGCCTCCGGACCTCAACGTCGAGCTTCCCGTGCGCGATCTCCTCCGCCACCCGGGTCACTTCGTTCAGCGACTCAACGAGCGCGTTCAGGTTCTCCTTGATCTCGTTGAAATCGCCGCGGTAGACGTCCGCGATCCGGGGCGGAATCTCGCCCCTCGCGGTTTTCGCGAGGTACTCCGAAGCCACCCCGAAGGGTCTGGCGAACGCGTCGATGAGGGTGTTCACCCGAGCCACCAGGTCTCCCCACACTCCCTCGAACGCCTCCGGCCGGCCCCGGGCGGAGAGCTTGCCGTCGGCCACCTCTTCGATGAGACCCGCGATGTTCTGGACCACCGCTTGGACCGAGTCCCGCATCCGGGCGAAAGCCTCGAGCAGGTCCCCCAGTTCGTCTTTGCGATCGACCTTCATCTCGGCCGTCAGTTCCCCCTTCGCGACCGACTGGGCGAGCCCCACGACGCGGCGCAACGGCCGAACGATGCCGAGCGAGAGTCCGAGGGCCAGCGCGACGCCGGCCGCCACGGCCAGGACGCAGACCGCGATCACGCCGATGAGCGTGCTCCTGGCCCGACGAAGCATTTGCTCCTCCTCGCTCAGAGCTCGCTCGGAGACGAGCTTCCGCGCGTCCTCCAGCAACGACTGGACTTCATGGAGACTCGGGCGCGTCTGGGAGAGGTAGATCGACCGGGCTCCCGCCCGTCCGCCGGCGGCTGGACCCGCGGCTCCCGCCGCTTCGCCGGAGAGACATCGATCGATCTCGGCCGCCGAAGCGTGGAGCCGCCGGTGCGGCTCCTCCACGGCCTGCAGGAGTGGTTTGAGATCCGGGGCGAGCCGCTCGGCGCGCCGCCGCGCCTCGCTGTAGTACCACTTTCCGAAGCCGCACTGATGAGGGTCCGTCTGCACCCCCACTCGCGAGATCTTGTCGTCCGTCCCGAAGGCCGAAGCCTTGGCGGCCCACTCAAGATGATCGATGATCCTCTGCCCGATTTCGGCTCGAAGCCGATCGCCCTCGATCACTTTCTCCGCGTCGCCGACGACGGCTCGGAATCCGTGCACCGCCCAACCCCCGGCGAGGATGAGAAGACACAGCACCGTGCCAAAGCCGACTCCGAGCTTTCCCATCAGCCTTACGTCGCGCCACCGCATGTGTATCAATCCTCCCCCGCGCTTCATCGCCGGAGGTCAGGCGCTCCAACACGGAACGTCGCCGACCTGCCGGGACCCAGCAGCCGTCAGTGCCTGACCTCGTTGGCCGTGACCGACTCGACGAGCTTCGGCGCGTCCAGGATCAGCGCGACCGTTCCGTCGCCAAGGATCGTGGCGCCGGAGAGGCCTTCCACCTCCCGGTACATCTTCCCAAGGGTCTTGATCACGGTCTGGTGCTGGCCCACCACGCTGTCGACGACGAAGCCGAAGCGCGCTCCATCCACGCCCGCGATCACGATCTGCTCGATGGGAGGCGCCTCGCCGTCGGTCGCGAACCACTCCCGAAGGCGGATGTATGGCACGAGCTCTCCCCGGACGTTGGCGATCTGCCGGCCGTGAGAGGCGAGGACGTCCGCGCGGGAGAGCTCGACGCACTCCTCCACGAGGGACAGCGGCAGGACGAAGCTCCCGGCCCCTACGGAGACGAGGAGACCCTCGATGATCGCGAGCGTCAGCGGGAGCTTGATCCGGATGCGCGCGCCTTCGCCCCGCCTGCTCTCGATCTCGACGGTGCCGCTGAGCGCGTCGATGGAACGCTTCACCACGTCCATTCCGACGCCTCGGCCGGAGACGCTGGAGACCGACTTGGCCGTCGAGAAGCCGGGGAGGAAGATCAGGCCCCAGAGCTCCTTCTCGGAGAGCTTGGCGTCCGCCCCGATCAGGCCCTTCTCCAGGGCCTTGGCCCGGAGCGCCTCGGGGTCGAGACCCACGCCGTCGTCGGCGATCTCGATGACGACGTTGGGGCCCGAGTGGTAGGCGGAGAGGCGGACGAGCCCGCGCTCCGGTTTGCCCGCCGCCCTACGGCCCTCCGGCGGCTCGATCCCGTGGTCGATGCTGTTGCGGATCAGGTGCACCAGAGGGTCGCCCAGGCGCTCGATGACCGTCTTGTCGAGCTCGGTCTCGGCGCCCTCGGTGACGAGTTCGATCTGCTTGCCCAACTCGGCCGAGAGATCCCGGACGAGTCGGCGAAACTTGCTGAACGTGGTCCCGATGGGGAGCATTCGCACGTTCAGCGTGTTGTCG
The DNA here is from genome assembly GCA_016218905.1 of Deltaproteobacteria bacterium. The sequence goes on along the minus strand of JACRCS010000151.1, from coordinate 5,319 downwards.
CGGAGCTCGGCCGAGAGGCGCTCGATCTCCTCGGCGATGGAGATGAGCTCTGCGTCCTCGCGGCTTCCGGCGATCTGGGCGAGGCGGGCCTGGGCGATGACGAGCTCGCCCACGAGATCCACCAGGCTGTCGAGCTTCTCCGCCGGAACGCGCAGACTGGAGCTTCCCTCGCCGGGCTCCCGTTTCGCGCGGGCTTCCCGGACGATCTTCTGCTCCGTCAGGGCCGACGTGAGGGAGTCCTGGTGAATGAGCCCGTTCTCTTTGAGGACCTCGCCGATCGGCTTCTGGGCCCTGAGCACCACTTCGAGGTCTGCGCGGCTCAGGTCTCCCCGCTCGACCAGGATCTCGCCCAGACGCTTGTAGTTCGCGTCCGAGTCGAGGTCGGCGCTGTCGTCGATGACCTCGACCCGCAGCGCGCACTCGTTCTCGACGAAGATGAAGACGTCCCGGATGGCGTCGACGCCGCGGTCGGTGGTGAGGATGACGTCCCAGTACGCGTGGCAGACCTCGGGATCGAGGTCTCCGAGTCTCGGGATGTCCCGGGTGCAGGCGACGACCTTGCAGTGACCGAGCTCGGCCAGTTCCCGGAAGAGCCCCATAGGGTCCCCTCCGCTCCGGAAGAGTCCCGGTTTCGGCCGGAACCGGATGCGGTACGTGACCGGCCTCGCGGCCTCCCCCGCGGGCGCCGGACGGGCCTCCGGGAGCTCGGCCGGAGCTGCCGTCACCTCCGGAGGGGACGCCCCCGGGAGGAGCAACCGCAGGACACGGACGACCTCGGCCGCACCGGCTTCGAGGTCCGCGTCTTCGTCCGCCGCCGAGTCGAGCATGGCGCGGATCAGGTCCCGGGCTGCGAGGGTCGTGCCGATGAGCTCCTTCGTCACTTTCAGCTCACCGTTTCGGACTTTGTCAAAGGCGGTCTCCACTTCGTGCGTGAAGGCCGTGATCCGGTCGAAGCCGAACATGGCGCCCGAGCCCTTGATGGTGTGCATCGCTCGGAACACCCGCCCCACCACCTCCAGGTCGTCGGGCGTCTCCTCGAGCTCCAGGAGTCCGGTCTCGAGCTCCGTCAAGAGCTCCTTCGCTTCCTCCCGAAAGGCCTCTTTGAACTTGTCCGCCTGGCCCATGAGCCTCTTCCTCAGTCATCGAGTTATCAGTGACCAGTGACCAGTGATCGGTGATCAGTGAGCAGTGATCAGTTCTGAGGCTAGGTTCGTGGTCTCTCTTCGGTCTTGAACTGAAAACTGATGACTGATGACTGATACCGGATCTGTATTCTACGCTCCTGCGGCGGGCCCACCCGCCGGGAGGACGGCGCCGGAACGCCAGAGGCAGTCGGAGGCGCAGCCGTGGGTCCTGCGGAAACCCGCCGTCTCCGCGCGGTCGGCGAGGACCGGAGGAGGCTCGGGAACGACGGCCAGGGTCTTTCCCAGGGCAGAAGCTTCCTTGTGTGCGGCGCAGAGTAGCTGCAGGCACGAAGCGTCGGCCTCCGTCACATCGCTCAGGTCGAGCTCGACCCGTTCGGCCCGCGAGAGCGCCGCCAGGAGGGACTCCTTGAGCTCGCGAGCCCTGGAGAGCACCAGGTCTCCGTCCCACCGGAGGACGACCGGCGTTTTGTTTCTCATGCGTCCATCCTCTCCCCCCGGTTGGCACGGCGGGAAGCCCGCCCGAGACGAGACGGGTATCGGAACTACTCCTTGCAAACTTGAGAAAAGAGTTTCACGCCGCGCAACTCCGTGCCACCCACTCCGCGAAGGCTGCTCCCGGGCCCGGCGCGCTGGGCGTGCTCGCCCGCCGTCGAAGGCGTGGTAGGCTTTCCCGCAACGTCTGCCGGAGGGGGCTCCGGGAGCGGAGGCCTGGCGGAGCGGAGAGGCGGTCATGCGAAGAAAAGAGCTCACGAGGAGCTCCGCCGGCTCTTTCCCTTGCTCTTACGGGAGTGGTTGTCGTACCTCTACGGCCGCAAGACCGAGCACCCGAGGATGTACTCCCTGGCTGTGCGGATGAATCCCTTCGTTCCCGAACGGTGCACATCGGCGGCGCGAGCTCGCCGACCGAGAGCCATCGCGAACGCTGAAGCCGAGGAGCCGCGCGGCGGGCTCACCTCAGGACGCCGCAACCTGCGCTGAATTCAGAGGGCGCGACTTCCCCGCGCCCGCAGAAAGGACCGACATGGCACTGCCGGACGTAACCCCCGGAACCGAGCTCCACGGCTTCACCGTCCGGCGCGTGGTCCCCCTGCCGGAGCTGAACGCCACGGCGGTGGAGCTCTCGCACCGCAAGACGGGTGCGCGTTACCTCCACCTGGCGTCCGCCGACGACAACAACCTCTTCGCCGTGGGCTTTCGCACACCTCCGCGGGACTCCACGGGCGTCGCCCACATCCTCGAGCACACGACGCTCTGCGGGTCGAAACGCTACCCCGTCCGGGACCCCTTCTTCTCCATGCTGAAGCGGACCTTGAGCACGTTCATGAACGCGCTGACGGCGGACGACTGGACCCTCTACCCCTTCGCGAGCCAGAACCGGGCGGACTTCTACAACCTGATCTCCGTCTACCTGGACGCCGTCTTCTTCCCGCTCCTGCGGGAGCGGGACTTCCGCCAGGAGGGCCACCGCCTCGAGTTCGAGGACCCCGCCGATCCGGACTCGCCGCTGACGATCAAGGGCGTCGTCTACAACGAGATGAAGGGGGCCATGTCGGACCCTTACTCCCTCCTGGAGACGCGGCTGACGGAGGCGCTCTACCCGACTACCACGTACGGGAAGAACTCCGGTGGCGAGCCGGCGCGCATTCCCGAACTCACCTGGGAAGCCCTAAGGGCCTTCCACGCGGCCTGTTACCACCCGAGCAACGCCTATCTCTTCAGCTACGGGAACTTCCCTCTGGCGGACCACCTCAAGGTGGTGGAGGAGCAGGCGCTCGGCCGCTTCGAGGCCGCGCCGGTGGAGACGGAGGTGCCCGAGGAGGTGCGCTTCGGTGAGCCGAAGGAGGTCGCCGTCGGCTACCCCGTGGACAAGGGCGAGGAACTCGCCCACCGGAGCATGGTGCAGGTGGGCTGGCTCACCTGTTACGTGGGCGATCACCTGGAGCGGCTCGGCCTCATGCTCCTGTCCGAGCTCCTTCTCGGGAATCCGGCCGCGCCCCTCCACAAGGCCCTCCTCGACTCGAAGCTCGGGACGAACCTCGCGCCCGGCACCGGCTACAACCCGGAGAACCGGGACACCTACTTCGCCGCGGGTCTCCAGGGGACCGATCCGGAGTCCGCGCCGCTCATCCGCGACCTGATCTTCCGGGTACTGGAGGAGTGCGCCCGCGACGGCTTCGCGGCCGAACGCATCGAAGCCGCCCTGCACCAGCTGGAGTTCGCGCACCGGGAGGTGAAGGGCGATCACTATCCCTACGCCCTCGGCCTGCTCACCCGCCTGATGGGGCCCTGGATCCACGGCGCCGATCCCATCCGCCCCCTCCTCCTCTCCGAAAGCCTCGCCGAGCTTCGTTCGAGGCTGGAGGGAGGGCGCTTCTTCCGGGACCTGATCCGGCGAGAGCTCCTGGAGAATCCCCACCGCATCACCCTGATCCTCCGGCCGGACCCGGAGCTGAGGGAACGGCAGGAGGAAGAGCTCGCGGGACAACTGCGGGACCTGCGCTCCCGACTTGGGCCCGAGGAGCGGGAACAGCTCCTCGCCAAGGCCCGCGACCTCGCGGCGGCGCAGGAGAGCCCCGAAGACCTCTCCTGTCTGCCCAGCCTGGAGCTCGGAGACATCCCGCGGGAAGAGCGGACCGTGTCGGCCCGCGAGGAGGGCGAAGCGCTCTGGTTCGACCAGCCGACCAACGGAATCGGCTACTTCCTGGCACAGGTAGAACTCGGGGGCTGCCCGGAGGACGTGCTCTCCTACCTGCCGCTCTTCTGCACGGCCTTTGGTCAGGTGGGCGCCGCCGGCCGGCCGTACACGGAGATCGCGGAGCGGATCGCCGCGTCGACGGGAGGCGTCGCGGCCGGAACCACGATCCTCGACGACCCGGAGCGCCTCGGCGCCTTCGGGGCGATCGTCGAGATCGAAGGCAAGGCGCTCGTTCGCAACCAGACGCGGCTCTTCGCGATCCTGCGAGACCTCTTCCGGTCCTCGGAGTTCACGGACCTCGAACGGATCCACACGATCTTCAACCAGCTCAAGACGAACCTGGAGAACTCCCTTCCGAACCTCGGCCACCGGTACGCCGCCCGGCTCGCGGCGTCGAGCCTTACGGCCGCGGGGCGGCTCCGGGAACGCTGGTCCGGCGTCGAGTACCTCCGGTTCGTGCGCGGCCTCGCCGGGAAGCCCGCACCGCAGCTCCGCGAGGCCGCCGAGCGGCTCCAGGCGCTCGCGGCGATCCTGGGCTCGCGAGCCGGGCTTCGGCCGGCGGTCACCGGGGAAGGGGGCGCGTTCCCGAAGATCCGCGAACCCCTGGGACGGTTCTTGGACGAGCTCCCCCGAGAGGCTCCTCCCCGCGGGCGCTTCGAGCCCCAGGCCCGGCCCGGCACCCCGTTCCGAAGGGGCGTCGCCGCCTCGGTGCCCGTCTCGTACGTCGCCCGAGTCTACCCCTGCGTCCAGTACAGCCACCCCGACGCCGCGGCCCTCACCGTACTCGCGAAGCTCCTCCGGGCCGGGTACCTTCACCGCGAGATCCGCGAGAAGGGCGGAGCCTACGGCGGGATGGCCGTCTACGGCGCGGAGTCGGGGCTCCTCTCCCTCCTCTCCTACCGCGACCCTCAGCTCGCCCGGACGCTCAAGGTCTTCGACGAGGCCGCGGGGTGGGCCGCCGCGGGCCGCTTCGGAGCCGGCGAGGTGAAGGAGGCCATCCTCGGGGTCTTCAGCGACCTCGATCGCCCCCTCTCGCCCGGATCGAAGGGAGCCCGCGAGCTCGGCTACCGACAACAGGGACTCTCAAAAGAGCTGCGCCAGGCCTTCCGCGAAAGGGTGTTGGCGACCGAAGCCCCGGAGCTCTCGAGAGTCGCCGAGAAGTACCTCGTCGCCGGCCGTCCCGGCAGCGCCGTGGGAGTCATCGCCGGAGAAGAGGCCCTCCGTTCGGCCAACGCGGAGCTGGGGGAGGGGGAGGAGCTGGAGATCGAGAAGCTGTAAAGCGGTTGTCGGTCATCAGTTGTCGGTTGTCGGTTGTCAGCTTCGGTACGCCGCTGCGCGGGACGCCGGCCTCTCTTCCGTCACCCCGGCACGGATTGCCGGGGTCCAGCGCCCAGGAGGGTCATCCATGGCGTACTGGATTCCGGCGTCCATGCCGGAATGACGAAGAAGGTGAGACGCGGTCCCCAGTCACTTGGAAGT
>JACRCS010000147.1 GCA_016218905.1 Deltaproteobacteria bacterium | reverse complement strand
TGAAGCTCACGGACGACGTCAAGGCGCTCTCGGAGACGGTGAAGAGCTTCGCCGAGGAGGTCCGGGAACTCGACCGGCGAACCACACGCGTGGAGGCACGGCTCGACACCATCATGGACTTCGCCGCGGCATCGCGTTCAACCCGAGAGGATCCCCAAGCGCCGACCTCGCGGCTGAGGGCGCGTCGGAAGCCGTAACGGCATGCCAATGGTGGACGGGACGGGAGGGGACGGGCCCGAGCCAACGAACTGATCGGAGTACCCGCCTCCTCCACCGCGCGCAGCAGGAATTCCCGCCGCCCACGCGCGAGAGCCGGTTCCGGCTGCCGCCGAACAGAGCCTCCGCCGCGCAGCCGTACTTCTCGCTCACCTCGCGCAGGAGGTCTTCGACCGCTCTTCGCGGTCGTCTCGAGAGGACTTGCTCAAGCCGTGGAGCAAAAGCATACCCTTAATAAACCTTAGCAAACGTCCCCTCGCCCGTCCCCAGTCTCTCCTGTTCCTCACCGCCATGTTCTCACTCGAGAGGGCGGCCGACCGATACTTGCCGCACCCTGCGTTCCTGTCGAAGGGAATTGTTTGGGTCATGACGGCGGTCCTCGCCGTCTTTCCGCTGTTTCTCATCTACGTGATTAGTGAAACGATCCGTGTCGCTCTTCTATGAACCGCCCCGGAATGGCGGGGAGGTTTTGTGCTTGAGTCCTGCAGAGGACACTTTCGGACTCGTCGGTTGCAGATGGGTCGCCTTTTTGAAGTCCGGGCGGGACGGGTCCGAAGCATGTCGGTGTGGTGGCGAGTCGTGAACGCCCGGCGACCAGAGGTGTTGCGAAAAGGCTCCGACGACTTTTTGAAGACTTCTTCGGGTTCGTTGAAAGACCGATGCCTTTCGGCACTCACCGCGCTGCGGCCGCTCCCCGGCGGGACGAATGGCCGTTCAGGGACTCGTGCCTGGGTGGCCCGGGCCTGACTTGTCGGGTACGAGCTCGAGCACAGCAATCTCGGGCGGGCAATTGAACCGCACAGGGTAGATCGCCCAGCCGATTCCTCTGGAGATGAAGACCCGCGCGCCCCGGGTTGAGGTCTTGAGCCCACTCGAGTACGTCTTGTTGCGCACAGGCAGCACCGGCGGCCCGAGAAAGGGGATGTTCACCTGTCCTCCGTGCGTGTGGCCGGAGATCATGAGGTCTGTCCGTCCGCCGAAGCCGGTGTCGGCGGTGTCCGGATTGTGCGCCAAGACGATCCGGCAGTCCGCTTCGGGAATCCCGCGCAGGAGGACATCGACGTCTCGATGGTCCTCCCAGAGGTCCCCGGCGCCGGCGATCCACACCGTCTTTCCACCCCGTTCGAGGGACCTAACCTTGTGGATCATGGCCTTCGGGCAAGTGCCTGAACCCTCTCGACCATGAATAGATACCGAAGCTCCTTGGACAGCCTCCCGAGCCGATTTCTGCGCGAGCACCCGCCGTGTGGCGACTTCCCGGAAGGCCGACGCGCAGCGAAACTTCTTGTCGACGTCCTCCGCGAGGCCTGTCTCGACGAGCTTTCGGAAGACGAACAAAAGGTTCTGGGCGGTCCAGTTCTTCTCCCTGGGTGCACGAGAGCCTGTTGCAGCCAGGCAGTGGAGGAGCAGCGTGCGGGTCACTGCGGAGGCGAGCACGGAGAGCACTTCCACGATGTCGCGCGACGGCCGGTCCAGGCCCTCATACTCGGTCTCGTGAGCCGACCCCGTTGCGGCGGCGAGCTCCCTTCCGTTTGCTCTTGGCCGAAGCAGGCGCCGACTCCGCCCGGAGGTAGAGTCCGTCTTCACTCGTCGAGACGTGCGCGACAACCAAGGGGGCGTCCTTTCTTCCTCAGCCCGCGATCACTACGCGCGGCGGCGGGAAGGATACGCCCTTCGCGGGCTGGAGGTCTCGGTCCCTGCGTCTGTTCGAGCGAAACACCGGCGGCGCCTGGCAGAGAGGGATGTGGCACGCCGATTGCCCTGGACATCGCGGGAGCTGGTTGGCAAACTTTGTCATATCCCATCTTCGCGCGAGGTCATGATGTCGACGATGAACATCTCCCTGCCCGACGGCATGAGGCGCTTCGTGGACACACAGGTGCGGGAGAGGGGCTACAGCACGTCGAGCGAGTACGTGCGCGACCTGATCCGAAAGGACCAGATCGGCCAGGCCGAGCAGCGCCTGGCGGCCCTGATGCTGGAAGGGCTCGAGTCCGGCCCTCCGGTCCCAGCCGATGAGGGCTACTGGCGAGGCAAACGGGCCGCGCTCCTGAAGAAGCAAGCAGGCGGATGAAGCCCGTTCGAGTTCGCCCGCGGGCCGATCGTGAGATCGACGACCACGCGGGCTACATCGCCAAGGACTATCTCGAGGCGGCCCTCCGCTTCCTCGACGCGGTGCAGGCCGCCTTCGACCGGATCGGCGAACGTCCTTCCATCGGATCTCCGCGGTACGCGCACCTGCCGATCATGGAGAACCTGCGGGTCTGGGCCGTTCCCGATTTCGAGAACTACCTCGTCTTCTACGTCGAGCGGGACGACTACGTGGACGTGCTCCGCGTCCTTCACGCCGCGCGAGACATTCCCTCCGCGCTTCAGGAGTCCATTCACGAGGGTGGTCCCGAAAATGGGCCCTCAACCTGACGCGCCGCCCCGTTCAAGAGGTCCGGAGGGCCGCGAGGGCCCTATGGGGGGCGGCGCCTGCCGAGAGGCCGTCGAACGCTACGTCCACACCGGTGCTTACGACAGCCAGCACTACGCGGCCTTTCGCGGCGGCGACTTCCTTGCCCGCGCACGGCACGCGCACGCGGCGCTTCGCGGGGCACTCATCGACGAGGTGGTGCGCCGAGCTGGGCATGCGATCGTGTCGGAGGAGCTCGCGGGTCTCGATCTCGTCGCGTTGACGCGGGCAAGGGTTGCCCCGATGGTGCGCGGCCTCTTCCCGCGGCGCGAACAGGATCTCGTCCTCGATGCGCTCGGCTGGTCGGTGGTCTTCCTGACCCCGGCAAACATCGAGGCGGTCCTCCGCCAGACGAAGTGGCATCACACGGCCTGGAGTCTCGCGAACCTCTATCTCGCCGGCGTGAACGTGAAGCCACTCGGACGAGAGACTGAGAGTGTAGCGGATGCTACAGAGACGGCCTCAGAGACCTGATATGAGTGCGAGCGCGAACAAGTGCCTCGTCTGCCGAGTGCAGCGAACGCCTAGCCGAAGTGAGGTGGAACCGTGGGCGAGAACCTATGTCGATGCCGGCGACTTGCGGGGCCCGACGTCCCGCTGCACCCGCGCTGTTTCGGCCAGATCTGGCTCTTCGAAGGTGCGCCGGCAGAGGCATGGGAGCAATTCTCGGGAGATCTGCTGCGCAGGCACCTGTCGGCTGGCGAGAACCTGTTTTTGCAGGGCGATCCCGCCGACAGCATGTGGCTCATCAAGGCGGGCTCTGTGAAGCTATGGAAGACGACGGAGGATGGCCGCGTCCTGACCCTCGACATCCGCAAGGCGGGCGACCTGCTCGGTGAGAACGTGCTCATCGAAGACGGCGGAGAGTATCCGGTCGCGGCGACGTGTCTCGAGCCGACCGTCCTGTGTGGTATCGACCGAAAGACCTTCGAATCCATCGTCCATCAGTACCCGTCGGTGGGCATCGTGGTGATCCGAAATCTGTCCCGCAGGATCAATCTTCTCTCCGGCAAGATGGGGGCGCTGTCGGAGCTGAACCTCGAAGACCGGTTGTACGAGGTCTTGGCGAACGTGGCCCGCGACATGGGCACACCTGCCCCAGGGGGGTGGAACATCGCTTTCCCGCTCACTCACGAGGAGATCGGTTTCCTCGTGGGCGCGCACCGGGTCAGCGTCACCCGCGCTCTCGGCAAGCTTCGAGAAACCGGCCGGGTTCGTTCTGCCGGAAAGTTTCTCTTCGTGAGCGACGTGCAAGACGGCTGACCGGGCGTAGATCGCTAACCACCTGCCCCGTTTCTACTTCCCCCCTGTTCAGTCGACTTTCCAACCACGGCAGTCACTCCCCATCCGCGGTACGACCTTGGCCTCCTTCCCGAGGCCGAAAGAAACTTGGGCGATGTAGTGTCAGCTACCGAACCCCCTGGGTGCAGTTTGTTAGCATCGCGCCGTGACTCACTCAGCCATTTCAAGGCTTCCAGACAGTCACCGCAAGACGTTGCACCACCGCCTGTGAGGTAGCCTGCACCAGCAACCACAGAAAGGAGCAGTCTCATGATTCCAGACAAGCTGCGCGAAGTACTGAAGAAGGACGGGGTGGTGGCCATCGCGACCCTCGGCCCTGAAGGACCGCACATGGTCAACACCTGGAACAGCTACGTACGGATTACCGACGACGGCCGCCTGCTGATTCCAGCAGGGTACTATCACAAGACGGAGGCCAACATCTCGACCAACAACAACGTGCTCCTCACCATGGGCAGCAGCAAAGTCGCCGGAAAGAACGGCCTCGGCACCGGTTTTCTGGTGAAGGGTAAGGCCGCGTTCGCCGCCTCCGGTCCGGAGTTCGAAGGAGTCAAGGCCCGATTCTCGTGGGCTCGAGCTGCCTTGATCGTAACCGTTCTCTCGGTGGAACAGACTTTGTAGGCCCCGGAAGGTCTAAGCCGCGGGGTGCCCTCTGGGGCACCCCATCTTCCTTCCACTCACCCGACGCCTTTGCGATCCCGAGCCGGGTGGCCTCAGAGAAGTAGGGGGTACCGGACGGGGTCAGGTCTACGCATTTGACGGTTCCCTTTTCAGTCGCAGGTCTGAAGACGCCTGAAGACGTCGGTCAGTTGCGCGATTGCTGCGGCAATCGGCGCCCATTGCCCCGTGGAGTCACGTAATAGGACGCGCCCGGACACTCCTGGCCAAGTCTTCCCCCCATCTCCCTCCGTCTTCCCTCAGTCCGGCCCCACCCGTCAATTGCGTAGACCTGACCCCGTCCCTCGCTCTTTCATCCGCCCTCGTCACGTCCCGCAGAGGCGGCGCACCGAACAGCCGGCTGTAGTCGCGGCTGAGCTGCGAGGGGCTCTCGTAGCCCACCTGGGGGGCAAAAGGGGCGTTGGAGCACAGTGCGAGCAATGCTCTTGCGCACCAACGTCCCTCCGACGCTTCGACGTTCCGCGGGCGGCGTCAAAACGCGAAGCAGTCGCAGCCGAGCCCCCAGAAATCGCTGTAGCGGGGAGCAGCGGCCCGGAGCCCGGCCAGGAGCTGGTGGGCGGCGTGCCGGCAACCGCGGGCGCGGCACTCGGTAGAGTGCTGGTGTTGGGGGACCGGGACGCCGGCCCGCGCCGCCTTGCGGACGTCGAGTGGCGCGCCGTACCCGCCGAAGACCTTCACCGGCGACCACTGCGGCAGCACCGGCAGCGGGGCCGGGCCGAGGTCTCGGAACTCGTCGGCGCCGTAGACGATCCTGCCGTCGACCACCGTGAGGACCGATTCGATGCCCTTGATCCGCTCCTCGGGCACCGAGAAGTAGTCTTCCGTGAGCACGGCGAGGTCCGCCAGCTGGCCAGCGGCGATCGCGCCCTTCTGGCCCTCCTCGCCCGAAAACCAGCTGCTGCCTTCCGTGTAGAGCCTCAGGGCCTCCTCCCGGCTGAGGCGGTTTCGCTGCGAATACAGGGAGGCGCCGCCCACGGTCTTCCCCGCGGTCAGCCAGTAGAGGGAGAGCCACGGGTTGTAGCTCGAAACGCGCGTCGCGTCGGTGCCCGCGCCTACGGGGATGCCGAGTTCGAGCATCTTACGCACGGGAGGCGTCCGCTCGGCCGCCTCCTTTCCGTAGCGGTCAAGGAAGTACTCGCCCTGGAAGCTCATCCGGTTCTGGATCGCGATGCCGCCGCCGAGCGCCTTGACCCGTTCGAGGCTCGCGTCGGAGATCGTCTCGCAGTGGTCGAAGAACCATCTCAGCCCCGCGAAGGGGATCTCGCGGTTCACCTCTTCGAAGACGTTCAACATGCGCGAGATGCTCTCGTCGTAGGTCGCGTGGAGCCGGAACGGCCACCGGTTCGCCGACAGGACCGAGACGACCTCCTTCAGGTCCTTCTCCATCGGGGCCGGCAGGTCGGGACGGGGCTCCAGGAAGTCCTCGAAGTCGGCGGCCGAGTAGACGAGCATCTCGCCGGCACCGTTGCACCGGTAGAAGTCGTCGCCCTGGCCCGGGGCCGTCAGCTTCATGCAGCGCAGGAAGTCCTCTTTCTCCTCTTTGGGCTTCTGCGTGAACAGGTTGTAGGCCATGCGGACGGTCAGCTCGTCCCGCCGGTGCAGCTCCTCGATGATCGCGTAGTCGTCCGGGTAAATCTGTGATCCGCCGCCCGCGTCCACGAGGCTCGTGAGGCCGAGCCGGTTCAGCTCGTGCATGAAGTGGCGAGACGAGTTCATCTGGTGCTCGGGTGGGAGCTTCGGCTGCTTGCCGACGGTCGCATAGAGGATGCCTGCGTTGGGGCGGGCGATCAGGAGCCCAGTGGGGTTTCCGCTCGCGTCGCGCTGGATCTCGCCGGCGGGCGGGTTCGGAGTGTCTCTCGTGTAGCCGCAGGCCCCCAGCGCCGCCCGGTTCAGCATCCCCCGGCAGTAGAGATGCAGGATGAAGACCGGCGTGTCGGGGGAGACGGCGTTGATCTCCTCGAGCGTGGGCATCCGCCGCTCGGCGAACTGGAACTCGCTCCAGCCGCCGATGACGCGAACCCATTGTCCCGGAGGCGTGCGCTGCGCCTGCTCCTTCAGCATGCGAAGCCCGTCGGCGAGGGAGGAAACCCCGTCCCAACGGAGCTCGAGGTTGTACGTGAGACCGCCGCGGATGACGTGCATGTGGGAGTCGTTGAGCCCGGGGATGACCCGGCGCCCCTTGAGGTCGATCCGGCGGGTTCCCTCACCGGCCGTCTGGAGGAGCTCCTCCCCGCCCACGGCCTCGATGTGCCGCCCGGCGATGGCGACGGCGGAGGCCTGCGGCCGTCGAGGGTCCAGGGTGGTGACCGCGCCGTTGTGTAGGACCAGGTCGGGTGCGGTCATCTCATTTGCTCCGTGCTGTAGGGGCGTCACGGACACGGGCGGAGGCTTCTCGCCGGCGTTGGCTGGACCGGCCGGGCTGGCCCGCGAACTGGCCGGCCACCACGTAGCCGAGCGTCATCGCGGGGACGAGAAGCGCACCGACGAGGCGGGGAGGCTCAGGAGCCGGCACGTCGAACCAGCGGCAGCCGGCACCGATCAGGAGACCGAGGGTGAGCCTAGCCACCGGCTCGCCGCGTCGATTCCGAAGGCCCGAGAGAAGTCCGATGGCGGCCTTCATTCACGGTCCTCCGGTGCGCGCTCGGCGTGCGGCCAGGCAGTGGGAGACATCCCCCCGGGTGGTGCTCAGCCCTCGTGGCCCCCGAACATCGTCTGGGCGTAGAAGACCCCCATGCCATACGCGCCCGCGTGCTCCTTGACGACGGAGAGCACCGCGTCGTAGGTCTCCTGCCTCGCCCAGTCGCGCTGAAACTCCAGGAGCACTTGGAGCCAGGTAACCGGAGCGGCGCCGGCTTGGACCATCCTCTGGATCGCGCTCTGGTGGGCCTCGACCGTCGTGCCTCCGGAGGCGTCGACGACGGCGTAGACCTCGTAGCCGTCTTTCAAGGCGTACAGGGCGGGGAAGGCGAGACAGACCTCGGTCCAGAGGGCCGCCATCACGAGCTTCTTTCGGCCGGTCTTCCTCACCGCCTCCACGAGGTTCCGGTCTTCCCAGGAGTTCATGTTCGTCCGGTCGATCGGCTGCTGGGCGGGAAAGACCGCCTGCAGGTCGGGGAGTAGATCCCCGCTGAAGCTCTTCGCGGCAACGGTCGTGAGGATCGTCGGGACGTCGAAGACCTTCGCCGCCTTCGCGAGCCCGAGGACGTTGTTGATCAGGGTCTGGCGGTCCATGGACTGGACGCCGAAGAACATCTGTGGCTGGTGGTCGATCAGGACCAGGGCGCAGTTGTCCGGCGTCAGCAGGCGGTCGGCGGAGTTGCTCACGATGCGCTCCTTTCGGCGGGTCCTTTACCCGCTGCCCTTCCGGAGGTCTCGTCGGATCCCTCCCGTGCAGGGGCGTGTCGAGTTTGAGCGAGACTATCGCTAAGACTCCGAAGGGCAACCTGACCTTTTCCTCGAACGGCACGCGCTGCGATTACAACCGACCTGGGGCGGAGGCGCCTGACGTACTTCGTCGCGGTGCACGACGGCGGAACGGGTGAGCCGGGCGGCGGACATCCTGCACGTGACATGCGCAACCTTCAGGACCGGCTAGGGATGGACGTGTCATCCGCCCTCGTCACGTCCCGCAAAGGCGGCGCACCGAACAGCCGGCTGTACGCGCGGCTGAACTGCGAGGGGCTCTCGCAGCCCACCTGGGAGGGCAAAAGGGACGTTGGAGCACAGTGCGAGCAATGCTCTTGCGCGCCAACGTCCCTCTGACCTTCCCCGAACGGCTCCGTACGTGTGTTTCTCGCTCCCGCAGCCGAGGAGCGCTGAAACCTTCTTCACAGCCACGGGAGCGCCACCTTCTTGCAGTAATCGTCCCAGGCACGGCCGAACTCACGTGACAGAGCCTTCTCCTCGATGGGCGAGAAGATCCTCGATCCGGCGTAGATGACGAGTCCGATCAGGATCCCGAGGTAGCTATCGAGCAGAAGGCCGAGAAACGGGACCACCAGCAGTCCGACGCCCGTATAGAGCGGGTGCTTCACGACGGCGAACGGTCCATTCGTGATCAGCGCGTGCCTCGGCACGCGCGTCAGGATGAGGATAGCGGACCAGAGCCAGACCACGACCCCGAACCCCAACATGCTCACGGCGACCGCCTTCAACCCTAGCGAGGGGCCGCCCACGCTGAACAGAGAGGGGTGCAAGACATTCAGCCTCAGGCCGACCAGGACGAACGGCAGCGCGAGCAGGGCGATCCTGTCGCCGCTCCCCATGAGCGTTCTGATCTTCACACCTTCACCCGTCCGATCACCGGAGCTGCTCCTGACCGCCCTGATTGCTACGACCCATCTAACGTACCTGCCCACATCAGGTACCGGAAGATCGAAGAAGCGCGGCCTCGACGGGAGCGGCGAGGAACGCGAGTAGACCCAAGGCTGCCGCGGGTAGACCATGACCGGCGAGGGCAGTGCAGAGCGCCCACACTCCGGGGACGCGGGACCTGCCCGCCCGAAAAACCGTGTCCGGGTCGCTGAATGGGATTCTGCAAGGCTCCTCGACAAGCCCTCCGGAAGTGGTGCCATACGGAAGCCGGCACGAGTGGTGGCCTTTCCTTGTCAGCTCGAGAGTCGTCCGGACACTTGAAATTGGCGGGAGAGCGCGTAGTAGTCTCCGGGTAGCGAGGGCCAGACCTCCAAGCTCTCGAGCAGCTCGTCCAGCCCGTGGTCGTCGATCACGCCCGCTCGGACCAGGGACGGTGCGGAATCCAGGAGGCCATGTTTGAACATCTGCAGTCCAAGCCGGAGCGAGATGATCGGCTGGCGCACCTCGGCGAAAACGATCTCAAGCCCGAGCTGTCGCAGGATCGGGAACAAGAGCTTGCCGATCTGGACAGTCATACCGGCGCGCTCAGCATAGTCCAAGAAGACCCGATTGGCCGCAGCACAAGGAGGGCAGGGGGGCATCGCGAGGTCCGCTTCCTGGTCGGGCTCGTCGAGAGCGAGGATGCCTTTGGTGTTGAGGGAGGCAACGAGGCGGCCGACGATCTCGGCGGGCTCCTGGAACTGCATCAGTACGAAGCGGCAGTAGATCAGATCAAAAGACTTCCGAAGGGAAGCAATCTCTTGGACTGGCTTCAAGACGTACTCGACATTGCCCGAGCCGAGAGACCGCACACGGGCGCGGGTCATCTCGAGTGCGCGGGGGTCCACATCCAGCGCGGTGACGCTTCCATTAGCCCCGACCGTCTGCGCGAGCCACGGGGTCATCGCCCCGGCTCCGCAGCCCACTTCGAGGACGTGCATTCCTTCGGAGAGCCCACTCTGCATCAGAAAATCGCGTGAAGACCGAGCCAGAACCTCGTACGCCAGGTCCCTTAGATCCTGATTCACGCTCTCTCTCGCCATCTGGTCGAACCTCTCTTCACCGCGGAAAACGACAAGGGGACGTTGGGTCCCAGTTCATTCGTCTGGAATAAAGACGCTGGCCCCGGACTCATGGGAGAGCCGCAGAGTTTGCCTCCAGCCCTCGGGCCAACTCGGGCTCGTCCAACTCCCCTGCGGCGAGGCGCATGAACGTGATCACCCGCTCTCTGGCCTCCGCGGTCATATCGAACCCGTTCATCAAGAGGAACAGGCGCGTCGCGACGTAGGCCGTCCGCTTGTTGCCGTCAACGAAAGGGTGGTTTCGGACGATTCCGGCTCCGTAAGCGGCGGCGAGTTGAAAGAGACTGGCGCCTTGATAGGCGAAAAGGTTTCGGGGGCGAGCGAGCGCAGATTCGAGCAAGCCCCTGTCGCGAAGGCCGACGGGTCCGCCGTGCTCGCCTATCTGCGCGTCGTGTACGGCCAGGATCGTCTCCTCAAGTAGCCAGACCGGTTCCTCTTTCACTTCGCAAGCGCTCTCAAGATATCGCGGTCCTCTCGCATGATGCTTTCGGCCGCCTCCATTTGCCGGGCGAACTCTTCGTCGTAAGGGGTGATCCGAAATCCGTCCGGGGTTTCGACCAAGTACACGGTATCGCCCTTTTGGACCTTGAGCCTCGCCAGCACTTCCCGGGGAAGGACGACGCCGGCGGAGTTACCGACGGTCGTGATCTTGAGCGCGATCATGAGCTCTCCTCTGCGTCCGATGTTATACCATATGTTATAACGAACGCGCGCTACAGGCCACTCCTGCTGTGGACGGTGAAGCTGGGACAGCCTCATCTACGGCGTTGCCCCTGGTGGGCGTCCTCTCCGGCGCGCTGTTCCTCGTCGCTCGCCATTGACGGCACCCGGCCCCGTTTGTAGTGTGCAGGGGTTTTCATCCACGCGAGGAGGCAGCCATGAAGAGCAAGATCGCGGAAGCCCTGCGTCTCGACACCCACCCCGTGGCCCTCCTCTGGTCGGATCGGAAGCCCTCGGGCGCCGCCGGGTTCAAGGAGGGGCGCTGGGGGTGCGTGATGTGGCTCCTGGCGAGCGCCGTCGAGGGCAGGACCGCCGCCTGCAGCGCCCGGACCTTCGGCTGCTTCGGCGGAGGCGTCGGGCTCGGCTTCGGAGAGCAGTAC
>JACRCS010000146.1 GCA_016218905.1 Deltaproteobacteria bacterium | reverse complement strand
GCTCGGCATCGCCGGTTTGCTGCTGCTCAGCACCGCCTTGCCGGGGCTGAACCGCCAGCTTTCGCACTACACAGAGAACGCGGAGACGCTGTAGCGCTCCGACCGGAGGGAGTCCGACACCGCGGGAAGGTTTCGAGCGCACGGGCCAGGGAGAGACGTGGGTTCCGGCCGCCCGCAAGAGACGCAAGAGAATGACGACGCGAACACTTCTGACACAGGAGGCGCATATGAGGTGGAGACGCTCTATCACGGTATCCCTGGGACTGCTGTCGATGCTGACCCTTTCGCCCCCCCTCGCGCGGGCTGCCGGCGCGACCTTTCCGGAGCGGCCGATCACCATCGTCGTCGGCCAGGACCCGGGCGGAGTGACGGACATCCTCGTCCGCGCACTCGCGAGCGTCGCGGAGAAGAGCCTCGGCAAACCGGTCATCGTGGACAACAAGGGGGGCGGAGGGGGCGCCGTGGCCCTGGGATGGCTGGTGGGACAGAAGCCGGACGGCTACAACCTCGCGGCTGTCCAGAACGTGTCGATCGTCGACACCTCCCTCCTGCAGAAGGTCCCCTACAAGCCCCTGGCGAGCTTCACGCCGATTGCCGCCGTCGGCAGGTCCGAGAATACCTCCTTGATCGTTCGCAGTGACGCGCCTTGGAAGACCTGGGACGAATTCCTCGACTACGCGAAGAAGAACCCCGGGAAGATCAAGTACAGCACGGCGGGCGTGGGGACCGGGATGCACGTCGCCATGGAAGTGATCGCCAAGAAGGAGGGGGTCAACTGGGTCCACATCCCGCACAAGGGCAGCGCGCCGGCTCGAATCGCCCTGCTCGGCGGGCACGTGGACGCCTGCTCGAGCGGCGTCGACTGGCCCTCTTACGTTCAGTCCGGCCAAGTACGGGTCCTGCTGACGCATGGACGGCAGCGAGTCCCCGAGCCGACCGGCGTCCCTACGCTGAAGGAGCTCGGCTACGGCTACGTCAATGACACGATGCATTCGATCGTGGCCCCCGCGGGTGTGCCTGCCGAAGCGGTGAAGAAGCTCGAAGAAGCCTTCAAGAAGGCCGCCGAAAGCCCCGAGGTCCTGGCGGTGATGAAGAAGGTCTACGTCGGCCCCGCCTATATGGGGAGTCAGGACTATACACAGCACCTCAAGACGATGTGGACCACGACGGAGAAGCTCTTCAAGGACTCGGGCATCATCAAGGAAGCCGCGTCCCAGCCTTACTGAGGGCGGGCTCCGGCCCAGGACCGGCCGAGGCTTCCGGCGTACCCGGCCCCGGAGTAGAAGCATGCAGATCGACCACGTCGAGACCGATGTCCTGATCGCGGGGGGAGGCATCGCCGGCCTGATGGCCGCGATCAGCGCTCGTGAGGCTGGAGCGAGGGTCGTCGTCGCCGAGGAGGGGCGCACCGAATACAGCGGGGTCGGGCCGGGCGGGCAACGACCACTTCTGGTGCTACGTTCCGGAGTACCACGGGCCGAATCCGGACGAGTTCCTCGCCGAGTGCAGGCTGACGCAGCTGGGCTACATGTTGGCCGGGATGTCGCCCGCCGTGGTCCGGACCTGGCTCGAGCACTCGTTCGAGATGGTGAAGCGCTGGGAGGAGCGGGGCATCCCCATGAAGCACGACGGGGAGTACCACTTTTCGGGGCACTCCTTCCCGGGCCGCGTGCTGACGCACTTGAAGTACCAGGGGGCCGACCAGAAGAGGGTCCTCACGAAGCAAGCCCGGCAACGCGGGGCGCAGATCCTGGACCGTGCGATGGTCTTCGATCTCCTAGGGGGGCCCGGCGGCGTCACCGGGGCCCTCGCGGTGGACACCCGGGCGGACCGCTTCCTCGTGTTTCACGCGAAGAGCGTGCTGTTGTGTCCGGCCGGAGCGATTCGGATCCGTACCCCCTGCCCATGATGGTCCCTTACAAGTAGACGAAAGCGTTCATCGGCGCGTCGGGCGACGAACGAACAGGCGGGAGAAGGAAGACGATGGCGACACAAGGGATTACCAGGGGGGCCGCGCTGGCGATCAACGACCTCCTGGATGCTTGTCTGGAGGTCAAGCCGGGCGACGAGGTCGTGATCGCTTCGCATCTCGACGGCCTGTACGGAGGAGACAACCTCGTCGACGCCCGGGCCGTAGCCTGGATCCAGGCCGCCGTCCAGGCCCGGGGAGCGAACGCCAGTCTCCTGTGGATCGACGAACCCGCGAAGATGCACCACTGGCGCGTCCCGCCAGTCTTCCTGGCGGCCCTCAAGGCGAGCGACGTCTTCATCAACAACTCCTTCGACCTCACGATCGAGGAGTTGAAAGTGATCCAGGAGACTGCGACCGAATACGGCGTCAGGCTCGGCCGGAACTTCGCGACGACGCCCGGTCTGCTCGAGAGCGCCTGGGCCCAGACGCCGTACGAGCTCGTCTCCGAGATCCGCTACCAGGCGACGGTGCCGTTCGGAAACGGAGGCATGCCCTACTCGCTCACCGACGAGAACGGCACCCATCTCGAGGGGACGATCGCTCCGCCGAGTCATCCGCGCTTCCCCACGTACACGAGACGACGGAATGAAGGCCCGGGGTACCGTCCCTTCCCCGAGTGGGTATTCCCGCCCATCAACGTGACCGGGACGAGCGGAACCGTCGTCTTCGATCGAATGCTCAGCTGGTGGTCGCGGTACATCGGCATTCCCCCGGTCTTCGAGCGGCCGATCCGCCTCACGGTCGAGGCCGGCAAGATCACCCGGATCGAGGGTCAGGCCGAAGCCGATGCGCTTCGCACGTTCCTCCGCTCGATGGAGCCGAAGTTCGGCGAAGACGTCTACCAGTTCCCGGAGATCCATTCCGGAGTTCACCCACAGGCGTTCGTCTCGCCGCAACAGTGCGGCCATCCCCTCGTCACCCGCATCGTCGACCACTCCTCCACCTGCAACATCCATTTTCACATCGGGGCACCCTGGCCGAAGCCGGAGTACCCTTACTGGCTTCACATCACGGGTGACCTCCGGAGCGCGACTTGGCGCGTTGGCGACGACCTCGTCCACGACCGCGGGCACCTCACGGCCCTTGACCACCCCAACGTGAAGCAGGTCGCCGCAAAGTACCCGGATCGCCCCGGGCTGACGCCTCACCGGAGGACTTTCTAAGATGGGTACCGCCGGCGACCCGAGCCTCTTCGCCTCTCTCGGCAGCCTGGAGGGCGTGCCGGACTGGTTCGAACCGAGAGCCTCTCCGGCCGCGCAAGGGATCTACACCCGGACGCTCCACGATGCCCTGAACTGGCTGGCTGCGGCGGTGCCCGGCCTGGGGCTCGCGCTGCTGCTCGCCTACGTCGGTCACTGGCTCTCCGGTCTCGCGGGCGCCTTGCTCGCGTACGAGAAGTCGCCAATCAGCCCCATCCTGCTGGCAGTCGTGCTCGGGCTCGTGCTCCGGAACACGGTCGGGGTCCCCAAAGCCTACGAGGCGGGCCTGAAACTCTGTCTGAAGACCGTCCTGCGTATAGGGATCGTGCTCCTGGGCCTCGGTCTCAGCCTGCAGGCGGTCGCGCAAATCGGGCTCCTCGGCCTTCCGATCATCGCCTGCTGCATCGGGACTGCGCTCGTGGCCGTCACCTTCATCAACCGGGCGCTCGGCCTCCCCAAGCGATTGGGCACCCTGATCGCGGTCGGGACGAGCATCTGCGGCGTGAGCGCGATCGTCGCGACCGCTCCGGTCATCGAGGCCGAAGAGAACGAGACGTCCTATGCCGTGGCGTGCATCACCATCTTCGGGCTCCTGGCCCTCTTCACCTATCCGATTCTGGCGCACCGTCTATTCAGCTCCGAGACCCAGGTCGGCCTCTTCCTCGGCACGTCGATCCACGACACCTCACAGGTGACCGGTGCCGGACTCAGCTACGCCCAGCAATTTGCGTCCAAGAAGGCCATGGACACCGCCGTCGTCGTGAAACTCGTACGCAACGTCTTCATGTCGGTACTCATTCCCCTCATGGCGCTCCTATATCGCCGGTCGGCCCAGGACGGCAGGGAGCGTGCGCCCCAGAAGTGGCACCAGGTCGTGCCGCTCTTCGTGGTCGGCTTCGTCGCCCTCGCCTGCCTCCGTTCCGTCGGCGACCTCGGCGCCTCTACCGGCCGCCAGGCCTTTGGTGTGGTGGACCGCCACGCCTGGGTAGGCTTCTGCAAGGCCGTCGGGAACCTCGCGCCCTGGTTCCTGGCGAGCGCCATGGGGGCGGTAGGCCTCGGGACCGGGCTCGGGAAGCTCCGGGGGCTCGGCTGGAAGCCCTTCACCGTGGGGTTTGCAGCGGCGTTTCTGGTCGGGTGCGCGAGCACGGTGCTGATCAAGCTCCTGGTGCCCTGAGCGCAATCCCGGGGACGAACGAGGCTACTCCTCGGGGGTGCCGGAGGGCGGGAAATTCAACACGAGGACGGCGAACGCGGCCGAGGTGTTCACGCCCCAACAGCGCCGCCTCCTGACGCGCGGTGCCCTGCCGGTTCCGGCCGCGCCGGCAAACGTCGGACCAGAAGCGGTCACTTGCGACGGGAGGACTCGTAGGATAGCGTTGTGTTTGCGAGGATGCCCGTAAGACCGGGGCCGATTCGCTCGCCGTTCATTCGCCCCCGGAGGAACGCCCCCTTTTGAAATACCAGCTCGCCGAATTGATCGACACGCCTGCCCTCCAGGGTCTGATGGAGAACCTGTCGAGGGCCACCGGGATAACTTCCGCGATCCTGGACAACCGGGAGACCGTCCTGGTGGCGGCCGGCTGGCAGCCGATCTGCACGGCCTTCCACCGCCAGCACCCCGAGACGGAGCAGCGGTGCCGGGAGAGCGACGCCCACATCAAGGACCACCTGGGCCAAGAGGGCGGCCTCGAGCGCGGCTACGTGGAATACCGGTGCCGGAACGGTCTGGTAGACGTTGCCATGCCCATCCTCATCGAGGGCGAGCACCTCGGCACCGTCTTCATCGGCCAGTTCACCTACGAGCCTCTCGACCGGGAGGTCTTCCGGAAGCAGGCCGAGCGGTACGGCTTCGACGAAGCCGGCTATCTCGAGGCGCTCGCCGAGGTGCCCGTCTTCTCCCGGCAGAAGATCGCCGACAGCCTGGCCTTCGTCACACAGCTCGTCCAACTCCTCAGCCAGATCGGCCTTCAGAAGCTTCGGCAGTTCGAGGCGCAGGAGACGCTGCGGGAGACGGCGGCGAGACTTGCCCGCTCGAACGCGGAGCTGGAGCAGTTCGCCTACGTCGCCTCCCACGACCTCCAGGAGCCGCTCCGAATGGTCGCGAGCTACGTGCAACTCCTGGCGCGACGCTATGGGAAGCAGCTCGACTCCGACGCCGACGAGTTCATCGCCTACGCCGTGGACGGCGCCAAACGGATGCAGACACTCATCAACGATCTCCTCGCCTAC
Source organism: Deltaproteobacteria bacterium (assembly GCA_016218905.1). The sequence goes on along the minus strand of JACRCS010000146.1, from coordinate 7,629 downwards.
TCCCGCGTGGGGACGCGGGGGAAGGACTTCGGCGAGGCCGATTGCGAGCGCGCCCTGCTCGGGGCAATGGCAAACTTGAAGAGCGCGATCGAGGAAGCAGGCGCGCTCGTCACCCACGGCTCTCTTCCCAAGGTACGGGGAGACGAGTCCCAGCTCACCCAGCTCTTTCAGAATCTCATCGGGAACGCGGTCAAGTTCCGGGCCGAGCTCCCCCCGGAGGTGCACGTCTCGGCGACTGCCCAAGGGCGGCACTGGCTCTTCAGCGTCCGAGACAACGGGATCGGAATCGCCCCGGAGTACGCGGAGCGGATCTTCGTGATCTTTCAGCGGCTCCACCCGAAGGACAAGTACCCGGGGACGGGCATCGGGCTGGCCATCTGCAAGAAGATCATCGAACGCCACGGGGGCCGGATCTGGGTGGAAGCCGACCAGGATGCCGGGACCACGTTCTTCTTCACACTGCCCATTAGCGAGGAGCCCCATGTCCGCTGATCGCGCAACGCCGATCGAGATCCTGCTCGTGGAGGACAACCCGGGAGACGTGCGCCTCACCCGAGAAGCCCTCAAACAAGGGAAGGTCCTCAACCGCCTACACGTCGTGGAGGACGGGGTGGCGGCCTTGGAGTTCCTTCACCGCCGAGGAGTGTACGCCGAGGCGCCGCGTCCCGACCTGATCCTCCTCGACCTGAACCTTCCGAAGAAGGACGGCCGGGAAGTGCTCCAGGAGATCAAGGGTGACGAAAGCTTGAGGAGGACTCCCGTCGTGGTGCTCACGACCTCGTCCTCGGACGAGGACATCCTCCGTTCCTACAATCTTCACGCAAACTGCTACGTGACCAAACCGATGGACCTCGACCAGTTCATCCGAGTCGTGGAGTCGATCCAGAACTTCTGGTTCACCATCGTCAAGCTTCCCTAGGTGGGCATGCTTCGTATCCTCCTGGTCGAGGACAACCCCGGCGACGCTCGGCTCATTCGGGAATACTTCCGGGACCCCTCGCCGAACCCCTTCGAGATCGAGAGTGCCGGCACGCTGGAGGAGGCTCTGGAGCGCCTCACGACGGGCGCCTTCGACGTTGTCCTGCTCGACCTCGACCTACCCGACAGCCGCGGGTTCGACACCCTGGCGGCAGCCACCGGCGCAGCTCCGCGGGTCGCGACCATCGTCCTGACCGGCTTCGACGACGATGAGACGGCAGTCGAGGCAGTACGCCGGGGCGCCCAGGATTACCTCCTCAAGGGGCAGATCGACGGGCCCCTGCTCTCCCGGGCGTTGCGGTACGCGGTAGAGCGGAAGCGCTCCGAGGAAGAGCTCCAGAAGGCGAAGGACCTGGCCGAAGCCGCCAACCGGGCCAAGAGCGATTTTCTCGCTCGCATGTCCCACGAGATCCGCACCCCGATGAACGGCATCATGGGCATGACGGAGCTCGCCCTCATGGAGCCGGAGCTCCCGCAGCGGGCCAGGGAGTTCCTCGACCTCGCCAAACGCTCGGCCAAGGGCCTGTTGGAGATCATCAACGATGTCCTGGACCTCGCCAAGATCGAGGCCGGGCGCGCCGAGCTCGTCGAACGGGAGTTCGTGCCCGACGTCTCGATTCGAGATCTCCTCGCGCCGCTCCGTCACGCCGCGGAACGCAAAGGCGTGCGCCTGAACTACCACCGGAGCGACGACCTCCCCGCCCGTCTCGTCGGCGACGAGGGTCGCCTCCGGCAGGTGCTCACGAACCTGGTGGGGAATGCAGTCAAGTTCACCGAGCGCGGGCGGGTCGACGTAACGGTCGAGCCCTCGGGAGAGGCCGCTCCACCACAGCGCACGCGGCTTCTCTTCACGGTCCGCGACACGGGCATCGGCATTCCGGCCGACGAGCTCCAGGCCGTGTTCGACAGCTTCTCGCGGGCGACCCGCTCCACCCACGTCAGGTATGGCGGCACGGGCCTCGGGCTCTCCATCTCCAAGCAGCTCGTAGAGCTCATGCGTGGACGAATCTGGGCGGAGAGCACCGTCGGCCGCGGGAGCCTCTTCCGGTTCACGGCCGAGTTCGGGCTCTCCGGCTTGCCCCCTTCGGGCTCGGTTTCGGAGCGCTCCCGAAGACTTCCCCCCGGCCAGCGGCTTCGAGTCCTGGTCGCCGAGGACAACCCGGTGAACCAGGTCTTCGCGGGAGAACTGCTCGGGCGGTTGGGCCACGAGTGTGTGCTCGCGGCCGACGGCGAGGACGCGCTCCGGGCGCTCGCTCGAGACAGTTTCGATGTGGTGCTTATGGACATCGAGATGCCGGGGCTGAGCGGCGAGCAGGTGATGAGACGAATCCGTGCAGGTCTGGTGGCCGGTTGCCCGCGGGACCTTCCCGTCGTCGCTGTCACGGCCCACGCGCTCCATGGGGACCGCGAGTACTTCCTCGCCGCCGGCATGGACGAGTACCTTTCGAAGCCGTTCAACGCCGAAGACGTGCAGAAGACACTCCGGCGTGCCGTAGCGCGGAGACGAAAAGCCCGATCCTGACCCCCGGGCTGTCTAATAGAGCGCTCGGCGGCCCTTCCAAGAACCGGCGCTGCAACGATTGAGTCGCCCCGCCTCGGTGGCTACCTTGTCCTCGGTACGTTTGGCAGTCCCTTGGACGCGAGGGTCACGAGGTGAAGTACTTCAAGGCGATTGCGGCGATGGCCGAGAACCGGGTCATCGGACGCGGACACGAGATCCCCTGGCACCTCCCCGAGGACTTCCGGTGGTTCCGGCAGGTGACGACGGGCCAGGTGATCGTGCTGGGACGGAAGACCTTCGAAGCGATGGGCCGAGTGCTGCCGGGGCGGACGACCGTCGTCGTGAGCCGCTCGGGGGTGCGGGTGCCGGGCGTGCGGACCGTCTCGGACCTCTGCGAGATCGACCCCGCGCGCGAGCAGCGCGACGTCTTCATCTGCGGCGGGGCGCAGCTCTATGAAACGGCCCTGCCCTTCTGCTCCGACCTCTACCTCACGCTCGTGAAGCGGAGGGTCGAGGGCGACGTCCTCTTTCCGGCCTTCGAGGACGCGTTTGACGAGGTCGCCGTCCTCCGCGAGACCCCGACGCTGCGGATCGTACACTACCGGAACCGCTCGCCCGTCCCGCTGCAGTGCCGGGTCGCCGCTTGAGTCGAGGAAAGGGATCAGGAACCCCGCACGGTAGCTTCCGGTCCAGGGCGGGACAAGCGCAAATGCAGGCGATGGGCCGGAGCGAGGTTGCGGAGGGTCTGCTCGGCCGCATCCACGATCGGGAACTCGCCGGCTCGGGCAACTTTCGGGCTGACGCGACGGAATGCTGTACAAGAAGGCAAGGGCGGGCTTTACTGAACTCGCCGGGGACGAACTCGCCGGCGGATTCCCGGCCGCGGGACTTTGGAAACCTCTCGATCAGCGTATCTTCCTTTGTTCAGGAGAGTGTTGCCTTCGAACAGAAAGGCAGTGCACGCGATGGCGAGACCTCTGCTCTGGATCGTCACGGTCTTGACGCTGCTGTCCGCTTGCGATCGGAATCCGGGACGCCCTCCCGCCGGCGAACTCAAGAAAGTTAACGTTGACGTCACCCCGTGGCCGGCGTCCGCCTCCCTCTACATCGCTCACGACATGGGCTACTACCGCGAGGAGGGGCTCGACGCCACGCTTCAAACTCATACGTCCGGACATTTGGGGCTCGCAGCGGTCGTTTCCGGGCAGGCGGATTTTGCAGTGTCCGGAGAGACGCCGATCGCGCGAGCGGCGATCAACGGCAAGCCCTTCGTGGTGGTCGCGACGGTTTGCGAAATCGACCGGGCGATCCTGATCATCGGGAGGAAGGACAGGGGCGTCGCGGCGCCCGGCGATCTGAGGGGCAAGAGGGTCGGCGTGGTTCCGGGCACGACGGCCGAGTTCTTCCTCGATATGTATTTGGCGGTCTCCCATGTGGACCGTAAGGGTCTTCGAGTCGTCGAGCTTGCTCCCGACAAGATCGTGGACGCTCTCCTGAAGGGGCAGGTCGATGCCGTGAGCACGTGGGCGCCCCAGACGACCATCCTCCGGGACAAGCTGGGTGCGAACGGCGTGGCGTTGAACGAACCGGGGCTCTATAGGATGACGTGGAACGTGACCGTCGCAAAGGACTTGCCCGGCCGTGACCCCGAGTTGATCGCCCGGTTCCTCCGGGCCATCGCGAAGGCCAACCGGTTCATCGCGGAGGAGCCTGCCGAGGCTCGGGTGCTCACCGCGAAGAACACCGGAATGGAGGCGGCCGCGCTCGAGAAGGAGTGGGGCGATTACAGACCGATGACCGTGCTCGATCAGAATCTGATCCTGTACCTGGAAGACCAGACCCGGTGGATGCTCAAGAAGGAAAACGGCGCCAACAAGGTCCCGAACTTCTTGGAGTACGTCCACACGGAAGGGCTCAAAGCCGTGAGCCCTGAAGCGGTCCGGATCGCCAAGTAATGCGGATCAGCACCAGGCTCAAGATCGCGGCCTCCATTCCCGCGGTCATGTTGCTGATCATCGGCAGCGGACTTCTTCTTTCCTATCGGTCCTTCCGGATCTTGCAGGAACAGGAAGCTGCTGCTTATCAGATCAGCGCTGCTTTCGAGGATTTGAGCGACTTTGCGCGATCCTACGTGCTCCATCATGGGGAGCGGCCCCGGCAGCAGTTCCTGCTGAAGCACGGCGAAACACAAGGGCTGATCGCCAGAGCACAGTCGGAGATCCCGGCCTATCGGCACGTCCTGACGAGCATTGCCGAGAGCAACGCGCTATTGCACACCGTCTTCCTGAAGCTCATCTCCAATCAGGAGCGCCATGGCGGGTTGGAAGGCGATCACCTGCTTAAAGAGGGTCAGGAGAGACTTCAAGCTCAGCTCCTGATCCGAGGGCGCAACGCCAAGGCGGAGGCCTTGGGGCTGGTGACGCTCCTCAATCGCGACCGGATCGCGCGACAGCGACGAATCTACGCCCTCAGCCTCGGCCTCATGGTTGCCGCCGCCGCTGCTCTGACTCTGGGTCTCGTGAGACTCATGCGCACGATCACGACCTCGCTCCAAGCGCTTCAGCAAGGGACCGAGGTCATCGGCGGCGGCAATCTGGCGCACCGCATCGGGCTCGTATCTCAGGACGAGCTCGGTCATCTCGCGCAGGCCTTCGATCTCATGACCGAGAACCTCCAGGCGACGACGGTTTCGAGGGACGAACTCGCAAGAGAGGTCGCCGAGCGCAGGCGTGCCGAGGAGCAAGTCACGGCACTGAACGACGAACTCGGGCGCAACCTGGCGCAGCTCCAGACCGCCAACCGGGAGCTCGAGGCCTTCTCCTACTCGGTGTCGCACGACCTGCGTGCGCCGCTCCGCCACCTCACGGGGTTCGCCGAGTTGCTCCGTAAGCGCGCGGCAGCCGATTTCGACGAAAAGGGCCGGCATTATCTGGACGTCATCTCCGCCGCGGCCGTGCAGATGGGCAAACTCGTGGACGACCTCCTCGCCTTCTCCCGAGCGGGTCGGGTCGAGCTGAAGCGGGAGCAGGTGGACTTTGGAGAGCTCGTCAAGGCAGTCATCGAAGACTTCCAGCGGGAGGCCGAGGGCAGGCAGGTTTCCTGGGAGGTCGCCGGCCTCCCCGCCGTCGAAGGCGATGCCGGGCTGCTTCGGCTGGTGTGGGTCAACCTGATCTCGAACGCACTGAAGTTCACCCGGCTCGAGGAGCGGGCGCTCATTCGGATCGGAGGCACGGACGGCGGGATGGAGCATGTCTTCCACGTGAAGGACAACGGGGTGGGCTTCGATATGCGTTATGGGCAGAAGCTCTTCGGCCTCTTCCAGCGGCTCCACCGGCCCGAGGAGTTCGAGGGTACCGGCGTCGGTCTGGCGAACGTGCAGCGCATCGTCCATCGTCACGGCGGCCGAGTGTGGGCCGAAGGCGCGGCGGGCGAGGGAGCTGCTTTCTTCTTCTCCCTTCCGAAGCGGAGGCAGACAAGGTGATCGCGCTCAAGCGGATTCTGCTGGTCGAGGACAACCCGAACGACGTCGAGCTTACGATGGAGGGCCTGGGCGAGCACAACCTGGCGAACGAGGTGGTGGTCGCCAGGGACGGTGTCGAGGCCCTCGATTACCTCTTGCGGCGAGGCACCTTCGTCGATCGGCCCGCCGGCAACCCGGCGGTGGTCCTCTTGGATCTCAAGCTCCCGAAGGTGGACGGGATCGAGGTGCTGAAGGAGATCAAGTCAGACGAGAACCTGAAGGTCGTACCCGTCGTGGTACTCACGTCCTCTCGCGAGGAGCGAGACATGGTGGAGAGCTACAAGCTCGGCGTGAACGCGTACGTGGTAAAGCCGGTGAACTTCCACGAGTTCGCCGATGCGGTGAAGGGGCTTGGCCTCTTCTGGGCCGTCATCAATGAGCCGCCGCCCGGCACCATCCCCCCAAAGGGTCTGTGATGACAAACCGCCTGCGCGTATTGAACCTGGAGGACGATCCGCGCGATGGGGAGCTGATCCAGGCCACCCTGGAAGAGGCGGGTATCGCCTGCGACGTCGTTCGGGTCGGTTCGGGGGAGGAGTACGCGCGGGTACTGGGAGACGGTGAGTTCGATCTCATTCTCTCCGACTACTCGATGCCCGGCTTCGATGGGCTCTCCGCCCTCCGGATGGCGGCCGAGAAGCTGCCCGAGGTGCCCTTCTTGTTCGTCTCGGGAGCCATTGGAGAGGAGCTCGCGATCGAGGCCCTGAAGAGGGGCGCCACGGACTACGTCCTCAAGGACCGACTCCAGAAGCTCGGCCCTGCGGTGGAGAGGGCGGTCAGTGAGAGGGCCGAGCGGTCGAAGCGAAGGTCCGCCGAGCAGGAGCTGCGACGCACACACGCCGAGTTGGAGCGGCGCGTTGACGAGCGGACGGCGGAGCTCGAGGCGCTCAATGCCTCGCTTGTTGCTGAAATCGGGGAGCGGCGCCGGGCTGAGGAGGCGGCGAAGGAGGCGAACCGCGCGAAGAGCGACTTCCTCGCTCGCATGTCCCACTAGATCCGCACGCCGATGAACGGGATCATGGGCATGACCGAGCTCGCCCTGATGGAGGAGGGACTCCCCGCGCGGGTGCGGGAGTACCTCAGCCTCGCGAAGCAATCCGCGAGGGGCCTTCTCGACATCATCAACGACATCCTCGACCTGGCCAGAATCGAGGCGCGACGCGTAGAGCTGGAGGCGAAGCCCTTCGAGCTCCGCGGCGCCGTCGGATCCGTTCTCTCGACGCTGCGCATCCCAGCCGAGCAGAAGGGACTCCGCTTGCGGAATGACTTCGACCCGAGGCTCCCGGCGGTCGTTCTGGGGGACGAGGGCCGGCTGCGTCAGGTGCTCACGAACCTGGTCGGAAACGCGGTCAAGTTCACGGCGGCGGGGCAGGTTGAGGTCAAGGTTGAGGTTGAGGACAGCGTCAAGACGGTGTCGGCATCAGGGACGGAAGACCAAACCTCAGATCCCAGCTCTCAGCACTCAGCACTCAGCACTCAGCACTCCGGAGAAGTGCTCTTGCACTTCGCTGTGCGGGACACCGGCATCGGCATTCCAGCGGACAAGCAGGCCCTCATTTTCGAGGCCTTTACTCAGGCGGACGGTTCCACGACGCGCCACTACGGGGGCACGGGGCTGGGACTGACGATC
>JACRCS010000145.1 GCA_016218905.1 Deltaproteobacteria bacterium | reverse complement strand
CGTCTGGCCCGACGGCGTCACCGCCAAGCAGCATCACCAGCAGTCCCGCGACTTCGACAACTCGGGTAAGCCGACCTACCAGTTCCACCCGGTCCGCTGCACCGAATGCCACGACCCGCACATGAACACGGCCAACCCGAACCAGATCGTCACGTCCATAAAGGACGGCGATCTGACGATCCCGACAAAGAACCCGAACAACACCCTCTGCCTCGCCTGCCACGCGACCCACGGGCCGTTCGAGAGCATCACGAAGGCCGAGGTCGCCAAGTACTCCGAGAACGTCGACAAGATCGGAAAGGTCACGGCGACCCACGCGAACCACCCCTATGGCCCGGAGCGGACCATGGCGCTCGCCCGCTGCACCGGCTGCCACATGCCCAAGGTCGCCGTGACAGCAGAGAGCTACGACATTCACTCGCACACGTTCGAGACCATCTCGCCCGAGAAGACCCTCAAGTATCAGGACAAGGGCGGCATGCCGAACTCGTGCTCCGTCTCGTGCCACGCCACGAAAGTCAACTCCTTCAGCCTCGGCCTCGACTCGGACCTCGCCGTCTGGAACACGTCTTTCGACGTCAACCTCGCCACCCAGCTCCAGAAGTACTTCGGACCTGGTGGAGAGTGGTGGGACACGTCGAAGCCCGCGTCAGTGACCCAGAAACACATGCAGAAATCGCTTCCGCCGGACTCCTCCTTGGTGTCGACGCATCAACCGGGCGAATGAATCCAACAGGCGGAACGATGGGTGGGGGGGCCGAAAGGCCCCCTTTTCCTTCTCCCGCGGGCGTCGCCGGCAGGCCCGTAGCGCCCATGTGCGGGACGTGCACGATCCGGCTCGTCGCTCTCGCCTATAGGCGGGCTCCATGGTTCCGTCTCGTCCGCGCGCCGCTGGGGGCCGGGATGCTCGGTCTCTCCCGCCTCAACGGAATCGACGTGGCGCGGTACGCCGTTAGGTCTGAGGACTGCCGTGGCTGCCTCCGCTTTCACAAAACCCTGCTGAAGGAGCGCTCGGCCCTCTTTCGTCTCCTGAACCTCCTCATCAACCCGCTGTTCGACGCGATCCTCGAGCGGATCGTCGGCCCGGCCGCGGTCGGCGATGCAAAGGAGCATGCGCGACGCGTGACGACTGGGGATGCGGCAGAAAGCGTCAGACGGGCAGGTGTGTCGCGGAGTCGAGCCCGGCCCTGACCGGACGCTGCCGCCAAACCGCAGGAGTCGGCAAGGAAAGGCGATGGAGATTATATCGAAAAACGAGTACGATAACCGATATGACGACTCCGTCTTGCCCTCCCCGGCACGTCGAGCGGGAGTTCCTGCTGGCCTTCTGGAAGCTCCGCATCCGCAGGTCTCGCTCCGGGGGATCGCAGGGATTCGACCTGCTGCGGGTCGGACCCGTGCGCCGGCTGGTCGAGTGGAAGGGCTTCCCATACGTCTTTCAGGCGATGCTCCTGGCAGGGTTCCTTGTATTGCTGCTCGTCGGCTGGGGCCGGCGGACGCCACCGGGAGTGAACGCGAAGCTCTTCGCGAAGACGAACGTCGTCACGCTGCTCGTCTGGGGTCTCTGGTGGCCATCGATGATCTGGGTGGCCGTTCTCTTCGGTCGCGCCTGGTGCATGGTCTGCCCTCTCGAGCTCGTCTCGAACGTGAGCGAGCGGCTGGCGCGCGCGGCCGGAGTCCGGCAGCGACCCCTTCCACGTCGGCTCGCGGCGGGTGGCCTGATCGTGGCGCTCTACGCCGCGATTCAGCTGCTGGTCGCGGGCGCGCACATCAACCGGATCCCGGCGTACACGGCGCTCTTCCTCCTCGCCCTTCTCGGCATCGCTGCGGTCACCGGGCTGCTGCTCAGGGACCGGGCCTTCTGTCGCGGGTTCTGTCCGGTTGGGCAGCTCCTCGCGACCTACGGTCGCGGCGGGATGCTCGCCGTTCGAGCGGGTTCCTCGGAAGCGTGCGGAGCCTGCACCGGCAAGGGTTGCCTGCTCTCGTGCAACCGCACGAGGCTCGACGCCCGAAGCTGCCCGAGCCTCCTGAACCCGCCCCGCCTCAACAGCAATCGTGAGTGCCTGGTTTGCGGGCAGTGTCTGAAGGCGTGCGCCCCGGATAACATGCAGCTCCTCCTGAGACGGCCGTTCCCGAAGGAGGACGCGAGGGAACGAGAGGCGAGCTGGCCGACCACGCTCTTCGTCATGCTGGTCTCCGGTTTCGTCACCTGGGAGCTGCTGGCCGAGTGGCCTCGAGCCGAGGACGTCTTCCTCTCGATTCCACGCTGGCTCGCGAATGGTCTCGGGGTTCCCTCGCTCTCCGGATTCCTCGTGGGAGTCTGGGCTCTCGCGTTCGTGCCTCTGGCCTTGTGGACCCTCGCATTCGCGGCCGCTCGGATGGCTGGGAGCACCGGGTCGATCGGCACGACGTGGCGTCGGCTGGCCTTGCCTGTGGCGGTCGTCGTCTCGGCTGGCCACATGGCGAAGGGCCTGGCGAAGGTCGTTTCCTGGGGCCCCTTCCTCCCGGGCGCGCTTCACGATCCGACAGGGGTCGCGACGGCGATCGCACTGTCCACCCGGGCATCGTCACAGCCGCCAGCCCTCACACCCCTTCCGGTCGTGGCGGCCGTCGGCGCGATTCTCATCCTTGCGGGTACGTTCCTCGCGGCGCGAGAGGCGAGGCTCAGCGAGACCGAGGGGCGCGTCGATCGTCGGCTCCTCGCGCCGAAGCTGGCGCTCGCCGCAGCGTACCTGGGCGTTATGGTGGGATGGAGCCTGCAATAGGCACGGATCAAGATCATCCTGCGGTTTTCGGAGACCGGATGGAAAGGAGGCACCCGATGTCCACGATGCCAGGAGGATTCCGACGAACCCCTGTGCCGGGGTCTTCCGCTGGGCGGAGCGTCTCGCACGCGTTCCGGCTCCCATGCGCACAGGCTCCGCCCGCCACCGCAGCGGCCCCGCGGTCAGAACCTCCACGTGACCTTCGCCTGGACGACGTCCTGGGACGGGACGCGGTGCAGCGAGGCGAGGTCGTCCGAGAGCCCGAGGCCCGAGCGCCCGCTCTCGAGCGCCTCGACGGGCGCCTCGGCACCCCGCGTGTAGACGAGGTACGCGGTCGAGCCGCGGCGGAACTGCCACTGGCCGATCAGGTTCAGGTTCCACGTCCGATCGGAGAACGCCGTCGGCCCGGTCGCCACGGCGGCGGCGCCACCACCACCGCTCCAGGTCCGGCTCTCGCGAAAGCTCCACCGCGCGGCTCTCCACTGGCTGAAAAGCTGCATCGTCGCGCGCGTCGACACGGCGAAAGAGACGCGGATCGACTGGTCGAGCTGCCGCAGGGCCCGCAGGCCGACGACCGGAGCCCCCGGCGTCGGGGTCTCCAGCCAGCGCCGTTCTCCTGAGGCTTGCTGGTACGAGGTGTCGAGCTCCACCTCGAGCCGGGGGGTGGGCCGGATGACCTGCGAGATCGAGAGCTCGTTCGTCGGCCCTCCTTCCCAGGAGGTCCACCCGGCCTCGCCAGAGACCGACCAGGTCGCCTGCGGGGCGGTGCCGAAGCTGAGGACCGCGAACGGGCGGTCGGGCCTGCGAAGGTTGAGCTTTCGCTCCTGCCCGAACGTCCGGAGCTCCTGGTCGTCGTCGGCGGCCAGGTAGGCTCCCACGATGGCCGAGACCCGCCAGAGGTTCGTGAACTGCGTGCCGAGGGTCGCCTCGACCTCGCGCGTCAGCGTGTGGCCGGCGTGATCCTCGCGGACCATCCCTCCAAACGCGACCTCCCAGTTTCGGAAGACGCCGGCGGTGCGGTCCCACTGCCGACGGACGTCGATCCACCCCTGCCTCACGTCGGGGCGGGCGAGGTACCCGAGGTCGTTCGGGTCGAACCCCGAGGAAAGCTCCGTCAGGTGAAGGGTCGCCGTCCACGGCACCCGGAACGTGTGGATCAGCTCGAGGTCCGCGCCCCATCCGCGCTCCTCGTCTCCGCCCGCCCCGGAGATCGAGCCCGCGATGATCCCGGTCAGCCTCGTTCGCCGCGTCGGCGAACGCCAGGAGCTGTCGACGGCCGCCACCTGCGCCCGTCGCCCCGACGCCCCGCGCTGGTCCGTCCAGCCGACGAAGGCGCCGACGTACCCGCCCCGGTCGCCGAGAGCCCGCGACACACGGGCCAAGCCGTAGCCCTGCGCCTCCTCGAGCGTCGCGGTCTCGATGCGGCCGTTCGGGTCGCGGAGCTTCGCCTCGGCGTCCCGCGTTACGGCTCCGAGCGCGGCGACGCGCCACCCGTCGGCCGAATGCCGGGTGTAGCGCGCCGCCGCGAGGAGGTCGACGTTCAGCGGCCGCTCGACGACGGCCGTCCCATCCGGCACGACCGGCGGGGCGAGCGCGTGCCCGATGCGGCGGCTGTAGAAGAGCCGCAGGCCGGGGAGGGTGAAGGCATCGGCCCCCTCGGTGAAGAACGGCCTCTTCTCGGGGAAGAACGTCTCGGTCGTCGAGAGGTTGAGGACCTGCCTGTCGACCTCGACGTGCCCGAAGTCCGGCAGGAGCGAGACGTCGAGCTGTCCTGTAGCTCCGACGCCGAGGGAGGCGTCGACGCCAGCGCGGAGCGTGCCGCCGAGGTCGTCGTAGGGCGCGATCGTCCGCACCTTCGACCGCTCCGAGGCATGGGCCGTCAGGTCCCGCCGCCGTGGCGGGCTCGAGACGACGATCTCCTCCAGGGGGTAGAAGTGGCTCACGAATCCCTGGGCGCCGCGCGGCACGACCATCCATCCCGTCACCTCGTACGGGGATTGGTTCTCGCGGTAGAAGTAGATTCCCCACCGCTGTGGTGCCGGCGAGGCCTCCGGACGGAGCACCTCGAGCGGGATCCGCATCTCGACGCTCCAGCCCGCCGGCTCGATCGACGTGGCCGAGTCCCAGACGGCATCCCAGGTGTCGTCGTCGTCGGCCTCCTCGAGCTGGAGGAGGTCTCGTTGCGCGTTCGCGGCGTTCACCCGGAACATCCGCGCGTTGCGCCCGCGGCCCTCGACGTCGATCGAGACCCCGAACCAGTCCGAGGTGCTGTCGCGGTCGCGCCGGTGGACCCGGGCGGCGATCCTCGCGGGCCCGCCCGGGTTCTCGAGCGAGGCCCCGACGTAGAGATACGCGTCGTCGAAGAGGACCCGGACCCGTGTCTCGAGCCGTGCCGGCTCGTCGCGGTTCGGGGTCCATTGCCGGAAGCCGGATGCGACGGCGGCGTCCCTCCAGGCGGACTCGTCGAGACGCCCGTCGACGGTCAGGGGGCCCTGGAGACGGCTCGCCACGAGCGAAGGCGTCGGCGCGGCCGGGAGCGGAGCGGCTCCGGAGAGGAGCACGGCCAGGATCCGAACGTCCATGGGTCACCCTCCCTGGCGACCCATCCTGCCGACCCGCCGGGAGGCGCGCGAGTGCCGGAGGTCGCGGTCGGGGACCCATGACTTCCGGCACTCCCGCGGGCTCGTTGCGGCTCTATGCTCCGGTCAATGGCGCACCGTCCGGACCTGGACCGATGGATGCGACGGCTCACGCTCCTCATGTGGGGCGCGGTCGGCTGGGCCATGGTGACCGAGAACCTCCACAGGGAAGGGACCGTGCCGGTCCCCTGCCTCCTCTCGTGGGCGGCCGCCTTCCTCCTCTGCGGCCTCTCCTTCCTCCTCGCGAGCAGCGAGGGGATCCACCGCTGGCCCCGCTGGGCCTGGGTCGTCATCCTCCTCGCTGAGAGCGGCTCCGTCATCTTCATGACCGGGTGGTGGAGGAGCCTCGTCGGCGGGTTCCTTCTCGTCTTCGCCGCATGGCAGGCCGCCCGGCTCCTCCCCTTCGCCACCTCGCTCGCGTGGGTCGCGGTCCAGTCCGTCCTCTTCGGGCTGATCCTCGTCTCCTCGGACCCGTCGGCGCCGTGGCTCGTCGTCGCGGTCTTCTGCGGTGGCCTCCAGCTCTTCGCCCTCCTCGTCGCCCACCTCGTGAGGCAGGAGGAGGAGGCGCGGGTCCACCTCGCGCGGTCGAACTCGGAGCTGAGGGACGCCCAGGAGCTCCTCGGCGAGGCGAGCCGCGGGAGCGAGCGGCTCCGGGTCGCGAGGGAGCTGCACGACGGCCTGGGCCAGAAGCTCGTCGCTCTGAACCTGGCGCTCGAGTCCGCCGAGAGGGACCTCGCCCGGCCGGCCGATGGGCTCGCCCGTGCGCGCAAGCTCGTCCACGGCTCCCTCGCCGAGCTTCGGCTCGCGGTCGGGCAGCTCCGCGAGATGCCCGGCCCGGACCTCGAGACCCGGCTGCGCGATCTCGTCGCCGACATCGAGCGTCCCCGCATCCACCTCGAGTTCCGCGGCTCGTGCGGCCGCGTCGACGCGGCCCGCGCCCAGGCCCTCCTCCGCTGCGCGCAGGAGCTCCTCACGAACGCGATCAAGCACTCGGGGGCCGCGAACGCCTGGCTCCTCCTCGAGTGCTCGCACGACGGCGAGCGCCTCGTCGTCCGCGACGACG
>JACRCS010000150.1 GCA_016218905.1 Deltaproteobacteria bacterium | reverse complement strand
GCCGCGGAGCACGTGCGCGTCTCGGCCTTGCTCGCCATCCCGAGCCCGGGCTTTGCCTTCTCCCCCCAAAGGGGGCCGGCGAGCCTCCCGGCTCCGAGCTCGTACCGGCACTCGTCGCACTCGTGCTGGGGGATGTTGTGCTCGCATTTCTGTGCCCAGAGCTCGTCGACGGGCCTGTCCAGGTCCGACTTCTCGGAGCCGTGGCCGTGACCGTGCCCGTCCGCTTCGGAGTGGGCCTCTCCCTCGGCATGCTCGTCGTGCTCCTTCTCGACGGCGGGTTCGGTCCCCGGAGCGGGAGCGGCCGACGCCGCAGCCGGAGGGGGAGGCGCCGTCTCCCGGCCCTCCCAGAAGAAGAGCGCTCCGGCCGCGCCTAGAGCGATGAAGCCGGCCGCCCCGAAGGCGACGGCAAAGCGGTTGACCTTGTTGGCATCCATGGCTTCTCTCTCCTATTCCGGCTTCCGGGAGGCGCCTGCCGGGAGCTCGGGAAGGCCGAGCAGCCGGTCCACGTCGATCCGGGCGAGATTCAGCGAGGCGAGCGCCTCCAGGTACTTGAGCTTGGCCTGGACGAAAGCCGAGTTCGCATCCAGGACGTCCAGGTACCCGAACTTCCCGAACCGGTATCCCTCGTCCACCGTCTGGTAGGCTTCCCGGGCTCCCGCCAACGCGCCCTCTTGCAGGAGCCTCACCTGACGCGCCGACGCCTCGAGCGTGGCGTACCGCTGGGCGAGCTCGTTTCGGAGTCTCACCTCGGCTGCGCGTCTTTCGGCGGCAACCTTGGCGAGGTTCGCTCGGGCCTCGGCAATGGAGCCTTGGTTGCGGTTTCGGAGCGGGAGGGGAACCGAGACGCCGAGGGTGAACAGGTTGTAGGGGGGGCCTTCCCGATCGTACGCGTAGGCGGCCCGGAGCGTCACGTCGGGGACCGCGCTGGCCTCTTCGAGCGCCAGCGACGCCTCCCGTTGCCTCCGCTCCCCGTCCCACCTCGTAAGATCGGGGGTGGTTGCGAGCGCTTCCGCCACGCCCGGCCAGTCGGGGAGCGACAGATCGTCGGAGAGGGTGCCTGCCGCTCCGGCGAAGTCGGGAGCTGGGTCCCCGATCGCCGCGCCCAGGGCGAGCCGCGCAACTTCGAGCGCTCGCGCGGCTTCGGCCTCATCCGCCTCGGCCGTGGAAAGGGCGACTCGTGCCCGCGTCTCCTCGATGGGCGAGGTCGCTCCCGCCTTCACCTTCTCGGACACCACGACCGAAAGGCGGGAGGCGAGGTCGTGCGCTTCCCGGGCCAGCGCCAGACGTTCCTGAGCTGCCTGGAGTTCGGCGAAGCCGCGCCGTACCGCGGCGATGAGGTCCAGACGAAGCCGCTGGAAGTCGGCCTCGAGGACACGGCGCTCCGTCCGGACCCTCTCGACCCGAGCCGAGCGCTTCCCGCCGAGCTCCAAGGCCTGGCTCACGCCCGCGCTGCTCTCGGCTGGGGCCGTTCCCAGCGCGAGCGCACCGATGTTGACGACCTCGACTTCGAGTTCGGGGTTCGGGGGCAGTGCCGCCTGGACCGTGCGCGCCTCGTTCGCCTGGAGATCGAACGGGTACGCGGCAAGATCCGGATGCTTTGCCACGGCGGTTTCTATCGCCTGCTCGAGCGTAATCGCCATGGGTTGCGCAGCCACGGCATGCCCGGCTAAGACGACCCCGCCCAAGGCTGCCAGACGACAAAGGAAGAGTCGCCGACGGGTCCACGGTCCCTGGCGAGGAGTTCCTCCCCGCCCCGAGAACAGTTGGTTCATGTGCATCCTTCTCTTTCGCCGCTCAGCCGTAGCTGTGGAGACCTGAAAGGACGTAGTTGACGCCCCAGTAGGTGAAGACAACCGCGCCGAAACCTACGGTCGAAAGAACGGCAAGCCGGGGACCTTTCCAGCCCGCGCTGAACCGCGCGTGCAGATACGCCGCGTACACGAACCACGTGATGAGCGACCAGGTTTCCTTCGGGTCCCAGCTCCAGTAAGTGCCCCAGGCGTAGTTCGCCCAGGCCGCCCCGGTGAGAATCCCCAACGTCAGGAAGCAGAAGCCCATGGCGACAGCCCGGTAGGAGATGTCGTCCAGCGCCTTCCCGGCCGGCAGGAGGCCTTCCGGCCCGCCTTTCTTGAACAGGTACGCGACGCTTGACGCGAAGGCGATGGCGAAGGCGGCGTATCCGATGAAGCATGTCACGACGTGGGAAGTGAGCCAGTTCGACTGAAGCGCCGGAACGAGCGGCTGGAGATCCGATGAGATGGCCGGGTTCAGGGACACGAGGGCAATCGAGAGAAAACCGAGCGGCGCGACGAACGCGCCCAGGGCCCGAGTGCGCAACCGCCACTCGAAGAAGACGTACAGGAGCACGATCGACCACGCGAAGAAGACCATCGACTCGTACATGTTCGAGAGCGGCACGTAGCCGAAACCAGCCTTATGGGACTCCAGCCACCGGACGCCGAAAGCCGCGGTGTTGAGCAGGAAACCTCCGACGAGGACCCCGGTCGCGGTCAGGCCGAGAGCCCGGTTCCGGCGGGCGGCGAGGTGCAGTGCATACAGGACGCTCGCCAGCAGGTATAGGCCCATGGCGGCGTTGAAGAGAGTCGCGTTCATGCCGTCCTCCGATGGGGCCAGGCCCGGGTAACGACGGTGTCAGATAAGGAGAGGTCCTTCAGCTTTGCCTCGAGCGCGGCGACTTTCTCCCGGAACGTATCCTTGTTCTTCGAAGCCGTGCCGGCGAGGATCATCTTTCCGTTCTCCAACCGGACCCAGACGCGCTGGTGGGATGCGAAGAAGGCCATGAGCAGGCCGACAGTCAGGACGATGCAGCCGGCCCAGATGAGCGGGACCCCGGGATCCTTCGCAACCTGAAGCCCGGTGTACGGCGTCCCGGGCAACAGCGCCGTCAGCTCGAAGACGAGGTCCGCGCCGCGCCGCTGATCGAGGGTCGGGTAGCGCTGCGCCACCACGAAAGGCTCGCCGAGGTGGCGGTGCCCGCCCGACGTGTCGACGAGCGAGAGCTGGGCCGCGGGCCCGTGGCCCTGCATGTCCTCGGTCGTGGCCAGCACCTCGACAACCGTCTCCGTACCCGGCACCTGCGCCGAGCCGTCGTTCGGGATCTGGAGAGCCGGCGCGACTACGTTGCCCTGGCGGTCCAGCACACGGAAAAGAGCGCCCCCTCCGGCAGTCCCGTAGCTCGACTGGTAGAAGTAGATGCCGTCCTGGATCAGCGGGTCGTTCACCTCGATGATCTTCCTCTGGAGCACATTGCCCGAGCGGGAGACCGTCAAGCGACTCAGGTAGTCCTTGGGCCGGCCGTCCGGGTAGGAGGTCAGCTCGAAGTCGTCGCAGCGGACCTCGAACGACAACGGCATGGTTCCGCCGTCCCGGAGCTGGACCTGCGAGACGGACGCCCCCTCCGGGACCTGGACGAAGCCCTTGAACCCGTAGCGTGCGCCGACGATCCCGCCGAGGAAGAAGAGCACCAGGCTCAGATGGCAGACGTACGCCCCGAGGCGACCCCACGCGTGCTTCTGCACGAACCAGACGGTCCCGTGGTCGTCGGCCGAGCGGCGCGGAGTGCCGAAAGACCTCCTGAGCGCTTCCTCCACGCTCGCTT
>JACRCS010000149.1 GCA_016218905.1 Deltaproteobacteria bacterium | reverse complement strand
GCGCTTCGGGCTGCGCCCTTCGCGCCCTCCCGGTAGCGGTCAAAGCGGACAATTCATTTGCTACAAGACCGGACAAATCTATTTGTTGCCAACACCTCGAATCCCGGCGAGCTCCCGCCCAGCTTGCGCCCCCTCCGCCCCGTGCTTCACTTCCACAACGAATAAGGCTCCTCAATCCCATCCACGCCGGAGCTCGCGACGACCGATGGAACCTGCGGACATGCTCCATCGCCTGAAGGCCTTGGTTCGGCTCGATATCGACGCCTTCCAGGGCTACGACCGCGCGATCCGCGAGGTGGACCATCCAGAAGTGCGGGAACGCCTCTGGGCCTACCGGGGCGACCACCTGCGCCACGTCTTCGACCTCTCGGCCGTGCTTCGGGAGCACGGGGAAGAGCCTCCTTCAGCCGAGGAAGTGACGGGGGTCCAGACCCTGGGCTTCGTCGGGCTCCTCGGCGGGATCGGGCCGGTGGGCGCGCTGGAAGCGATGCGCACCAACGAGACCCTCGTGATGACCTATTACGAAGAAGCCCGCTCTCGCGACTTCCCGCCCGCCGTGAAGGCCATCCTGGAGCGCAACTTCCGGGACGAGGCGCGCCACCTCTCCTACGTGGCCGAGGTGCTCCGGACGCGGCCGTGGGAGTAAACCGAGTGGACTGAGTGGACTTTGTGGACCCAGTGGACGGGTGGACGGGCGGGACGGTCCACTTCGTCCATATAGTCCACCTCGTCCACTCCCCCTGCCTGCCTCCCCTCCCCCCGTTGACCCTCCCCTACCCCCTTGCTATGATCCGCCTTCCTTTGCCCTTGAGGAGCCGCCCATGGCCGAACACGTCCTGGATACCCTCGCGGAGCGGGGCTTTCTCGAGCAGTACACCGACGAGACCGCGCTGCGGGAAGTCCTGCGCCGCCCGACCACCTGCTACATCGGGTTCGACCCCACGGCCTCGAGCTTCCACGTGGGGAGCCTCGTGCCCATCATGGCGCTCGCCCACATGGAGCGGGCCGGACATCGGCCCATCGCTCTCGTCGGCGGCGGCACGGGGCTCATCGGCGACCCCTCGGGCAAGACCGAGCTCCGAAAGCTCCTCACGCTCGAGGACATCGAGGCCAACGCCCAGGGGCTCAAGGGGCAGCTTGCGCGGTTCCTCAATTTCGAGGGCGGCGCCCTACTGATGAACAACGCCGAGTGGCTCGTGCCGCTCAACTATATCGAGTTCCTTCGGGACATCGGCGTCCACTTCTCGGTGAACCGCATGCTCGCGGCGGAGTCGTACCGCCAGCGTCTGGAGACCGGCCTCAACTTCATCGAGTTCAACTACATGCTCCTCCAGGCGTACGATTACCTGGTGCTCAACCAGCGGCTCGGCTGCGCCATCCAGATGGGCGGGAACGACCAGTGGGGGAACATTCTGGCGGGCGTGGACCTGATCCGGCGGGTCGAGGGGAAGGAGGTCCACGCGATCACCTTCCCGCTGCTCACGACCTCCTCGGGCGCGAAGATGGGCAAGACCGCCCAGGGAGCGATCTGGCTCGACGCCGCGCGGACGAGGCCGTACGACTTCTATCAGTTCTGGATCAACACCGAGGACCCTGACGTGGAGCGCTTTCTGGGGCTCTTCACCTTCCTCCCGATGGAGGAGGTCCGGCGGCTGGGAGCCCTCCGGGACGCCGAACTCCGGGTCGCGAAGGAAGTCCTCGCCTACGAAGTGACGAAGCTCGTCCACGGCGTAGACGAGGCGGCGAAGGCCCGGAGCGCCAGCCGGGCCCTCTTCGCCGGTGAAGGGGCGCTCGACTCGGTACCCACGTTCCAGGTGGCGGCCGACAGGCTGGGCGAGGGGATCGAGGCGTTCGTCCTCTTCGCGGCGGCGGGCCTCGCCAAGAGCCGAGGGGAGGCCCGGCGGCTCATCGAACAGGGGGGCGCCTCGGTGAACGGCGACCCCATTGCCACGATCGACCGGAAGATCGGCGCCGCCGATCTGAAGGACGGGGCGATCCTCCTCAGGGCCGGGAAGAAGAAATACTGCGCGGTGCGGCCCGCCGCGTAGGCTGCATCATCGCTCCCGCGCGTCCGTGCGTCATCGCTCCCGCGCCTCCGTGCGCTTCGCGATGCGCCCTCTTCCCTGGGGGCGTTCGCGATGCACCCTCATCCTAAGCGCGAAACCCCCCACCCTGCCGGATGGGGGTCCTCAGCTCCCGCTCTTCTTCGGTTACTGCTTCTTCTCGAGCTTCGCCCTGAGGAGATCCCCCAGCGTCCCGAAGGAGCTCTGCTGCGCCTGGGGCTGGGTCGAGGCGTACTGGGCCACCTCGTCCTGCTCCCGCTTGTGCGTGACGGCCTTCCGGGAGAGGCGGATGCGCCGGCCGCGGTCCTCGACGCCGAGCACCAGCACCTCCATGGCGTCCCCGGGCTTGAACGACTTGGAGTGATCCGTCCCTCGGGGGGTCCCCATCTCGACGTTGGGAACAAGGCCCGTGTGGCCGGAGGGGATCTTCACGAGCACGCCGAAGTCCATCACCTTCTCGACCGCGCCCTCCAGGATCTCGCCTTCTCTCGGCAGAGCGCCGAGGGCGTCGGCGTGGTGGTACTCCATGGAGAGGGAGATCTTGCGCTTCTCCAGGTCGACCGAGAGCACCTCGACCTCGACGCTCTGCCCCGGCTGGAGCACCTCTTTGGGGTGACTGATCCGGCGGCCCGCGCCGAGGGCGGAGATGTGCACCAAGCCGTCCACGCCGGGCTCGAGGGTCACGAAGGCACCGAAGGGCGCCAGGCGCGCGACCGTACCGGTGGTGCGCTCGCCGGCCTTGTACTTCTGGGCCGCGGCCGCCCACGGGTCTTCCTCCAGCGCCTTGAGGGAGAGGCTGATGCGGTCGCGGTCCCAGTCGACGCTCAGCACCTTGGCGGTGACCGGCTGGCCTTCGGCGAGGACCTCGGACGGGCTCTCCACGCGCCTCCAACTCATCTCCGAGACCGGGATGAGCGCCTCGGCCCCGCCCAGTTCGACGAAGGCGCCGAAGCTCTGGATGGAGCGGATCGTGCCGGTCACGACGGCGCCGGGGACGATGCGTTCCCGCAGGCTCTCCCGCTGCTTTGCGCGCTCCTCCTCGAGGATGGGTCGCCGCGAGACGATGACGTTTCGCCCCTTCTCCTTGAACTCGATGATCCGGCAGACGAAGGTCTGGCCCACATAGACCTGCGGGTCCTTCGGCCAACGCAGGTCGATCTGGGAGAGCGGGCAGAAGGCCCGAAGGCCGGAGACCCGCACCTCGAAGCCGCCCTTCACGACCTGGACGACGCGGCCCTCCACCGGGATCTCGCTCCGCCACGCCTCCTCGACCGCCGCCCGCGACGCGTCGCGCTGGGCGACCTTGGTCGTGAGAACCACCTCGCCCGCCTGGGTGGAGAGCACGTACGCCTCGATCGTCTCGCCGTCCTTGGGAAGGGGCTTGGCCTCGCCTTCCCCCTCGGCCGGGGCGCCGAACTCGGCGACACGGATCATGCCCTCTTCCTTGCCGCCCAGGCTGACGAAGATCCACTCGTCCGTTACGCGCACGACCGTCGCCTGGACCTTTTCGCCGCGCTTCCACTGGCGGCCCGGCGCGGTCCCGCTGGAGGCCAGCAGCTCGGCGAAGCTTTCCCTCGTCTCCGTCTCGGGCTGCGTCGCCGGCTCCGAGCCCGGCTATATCGAGAAGGCGGTGGAAGCGGGCATGGCGCCGTGGTTCGCGCGCGTGCTCACGCAAGGCACCAACCGTCTCGCCGATTGCGTCGTGCCGAGCTTCACCAATCCCAACAATCTCTCGATCGTCACCGGCGTCGCCCCCGCCGTGCACG
>JACRCS010000016.1 GCA_016218905.1 Deltaproteobacteria bacterium | reverse complement strand
GTCCGCGTCGTCGTCGAGGCAGGCGGAGAGGGCCCGCGGCTTCTCGCCGTCGCTCCCGAGCTGCGCGCCGCGCTCCACGCCCTCCTGGTGAACGCCGTCGAGGCGAGCCCGGATGGCGCCCAGGTCACCGTCCAGGTCGAGGCGCGGGACCATGGATGCGCACGCGTGACGGTCGGGGACGAGGGGCCGGGCCTGCCGGCCGAGGTCCGAGCGCGGCTCTTCACCCCCCACGTGACGACGAAGCCGAGCGGCTCGGGGATGGGACTCTTCCTGGCCCACCGGATCGCGACGACGCGCTATGGCGGCGGCCTCTCGCTCGAGGAGAGTGAGCCGCGCGGGACGCGGGCCGTCCTCGACCTCGGCCCGCGAACGGGAGGACGCCCTGCCTGAGGCCCGCATCCTCCTCGTGGAGGACGAGATCGACCAGAGGAAGCTGGTGGCCGGGATACTCAGAGGCGAGGGATACGCCGTCGCCGAGACGGGCTCCGTAGACGCAGCGCTGTCGGATCTCGCGGCCGCCCCCGTCGATCTCGTCGTCTCCGACTGGAAGCTCCCGGGACGCGACGGGATGGAGCTATTGGCCGAGGTGAAGGCGCGATTCCCCGAGACCGGGTTCCTGATGGCGACGGCCTACGGGACGATCGCCCACGCCGTGTCGGCGGTGCGGGCGGGGGCCGACGACTACCTGACGAAGCCGTTCGAGCGCGCCGCGCTCCTCCTCGCCGTCGAGCGGACGCTCCGGTCGCGGCGGCTCGTAGACGAGAACCGGCGCCTCTCGGAGGAGGTCCGCGACCGGGACCGGCTCGTCGACCTCGTCGGCAAGAGCCCGTCGATGGAGCGGCTCTACCGGCAGGTGGAGAAGCTCGCCGGGACCGACGCGACCGTCCTCCTGGCGGGCGAGAGCGGAACAGGCAAGGAGCTCGCCGCGCGGGCGCTTCACGCGCTCTCCCGCCGTCGCGCGGGGCCGTTCGTGGCGGTGAACGCCGCGGCGATCCCCGAGTCGCTCGTCGAGTCCGAGTTCTTCGGCGCCGAGAAGGGGGCCTACACCGGCGCCGACCGGATGCGGAAGGGGACGCTCGAGCAGGCGCAGGGCGGGACGCTCTTCCTCGACGAGCTGGGCGAGCTGCCGCTGTCGATGCAGCCGAAGCTCCTCCGCGCGCTCCAGGAAGGGGTCGTGACGCGGATCGGCGGTGCGGCGGAGATCGCCACCGACGCGAGGATCCTCACCGCCACGAATCGCGACCTCGCGCAGGAGGTGGCCGCGGGGCGTTTCCGGGAGGACCTCTACTACCGTCTCAACGTCGTCTCGGTCACCCTCCCGCCGCTCCGCGAACGGCGAGAGGACATTCCGCTCCTCGTCCGCCACTTCGTCGCCCGGACCGAACGGCGCTACGGCATCCGCGTCGAGCCGTTCCCTGCGGCCCTTCTCGCTCGTTTGGTCGACCACGCCTGGCCCGGAAACGTCCGCGAGCTGGCGAACGTCGTCGAGAGACTCGTCCTCCTGTCGGAGGCAGGACGGGTTTCGGAGGGCGATCTTCCCCAGCCGCTCGGCGGCAAGGCCCCGGCGGACGCCGGTTGGAAGCTGCCTCCCGGTGGGGTTTCCTGGGAGGAGCACGAGAAGGAGGCCCTGCGCCAGGCGATCGAGCTGGCCGGGGGCAACAGGGCCCGCGCCGCCCGCCTCCTCGACCTTCCGTACAAGGCATTCCTCTACCGGCTCGAGAAGTTCGGCCTGGCTCCGTCGGAAGAACAGTGAGGCTTGAACAGCCCGATTTCGGGAGGGGTTTCCCCATTTGGGGAGATCGGAGCCGGGATCGCGAGGCACGCCGGCTGGCCTGCCCCTTGCGGTAGGAACGACGAAGCCGGCGAGCGCCGGCAAACAGCGATCGGAGGTTCACGATGACACTCTTCCGCACGATCCCTGGCGCCGCTCTAGGTGCCCTCACCCTCGGAGCCGTCCTCACCCTCGCCGCTCCGCTCCTTCCCTTCGCGCAGACCGCGCAGGCGGGCGAAGAGGAAGAGGAGACGACGGTCACGATCTCCACCTCGAAGGACAAGGAAGCGACCGTCCTGAAGCTTCAGCCGATGAAGGCCGGAGAGTCGAAGACCGTGACCTCCGAGTCGGGCAAGCCGGTCACCGTTACCCGGACGGAAGAGGGCTACACCATCAAGACCGGCGAACGGGAGATCAAGGTGAAGACCTCGATCGACGGCGCGGGGTCGCATGTCCTCCTTCCGGGCGGAAAGGAAGTCCACATCGTGAAAGGGCATCACTGTGGCGACGGCGAGGCCGCGAAGATGGTCTTCTTGGGAGACGACGACAAGCAGGTCATCGTGAAGAACCACGCCTACGCCTTCCGGACCGGTGGCGACCAGTCGAAGGCGGTCGCGGCCGACGTGTTGAAGCAAGCGGCGCCGAAGAGCCTCGAGAGTCTCGACCGGCCCACCCGCGACGCCGTGGAGCGGGTCCTCCAGGAGATGCTCGACAAGGGCGCCGTTCTCGCACCGGGATCGATGACGATGATGTGGCACGCGAAGGACGGCGAGGAAGAGGACGAGGGCGGAGAGAGGGTCAAGGTGATGGTCATCCAGGAGAAGAGGGACGAGGGCGCGAAGAAGTAGCGCGCCCTCGCCACCTCCCGTGCGTCTGTCCAATCCCGGTCTCTCCC
>JACRCS010000162.1 GCA_016218905.1 Deltaproteobacteria bacterium | reverse complement strand
TCCCGGTGACACCCGAAGGGGCTACGAGCGCCTCCGAGAAGGAGGCGTCGGCAGCCAGCGCCCCGGCAAAGAAGCGCAGCAGCGGGAACGTCTGCTCCTTCTCCCAGACCGCGTTACCGATGTCGTGGAGCCGCTCCTCGAACGTGGTCTCGAGAGTCTCGGCGGGTCGCTCGCTGGCCTCCAGGAACTCGAGCTCCAGTCGTGGGCGCGCCCCTTCCGGGGGGCCTGGGCAACGGACCGTCAGGATCCCTTTGGCCGGGTCGAACCCGAGCGTCGCCTGAGCGGTCGCCACATGACGGCGGACCAGCTGCCCGCTCGGCGTCTTCCACGTCAGAAGGCCGAGCCCGATGACGAGCTCGAAGGCTTCGCCGAGCTGCTGCAGCAGCTGGTACGTCCGAAAGAGCTCGCCGTAAAGACGCTGGATGCGTGACCGTCGTGCATCGTCCTCAGCCCAGGGCCGCCAACGGTCGAGATATCGCGTCCAGGCGGTGACGACTTCGGGGTGGTCGACGAGTCTCTCCGGCCTCTGGCCCGCTGTGAGGGTCGCGGCTTCCCGGAGGGTCGGCAGGGGACCGGTCGATTGCCGAATCTCGGCAGGATCGGTCCACGGCTGAAGGCTCTGCGACAACGCAGGGGGCTCGAGCAGCGTCTGCTTCTTTACCTCGAGCCAGATGTCCTCCCGTCCCTCTCCCATCTCGCTCCAGAGCGGGCAGCCGCATTCGTGAGGCATCTCCCCGAACCAGGCCAGGAGGCCCTCGTTCCGGTACGCCTCCACGTCGCGGGTGACGGTGAGGCGCAGCTGTACGAACTCCTTCAGGTATCGGAGCAGCTGCAACGCCTTGGCGCGCGCGCTCTCCGGCGGAATAGCAGCGGGTGGCGCCGTCACGTGAGGCCCGCTCAGCGCTTGGACACGGAGCTCAGTGCGCCCTCGACCCGCTGCTTGACGATCATCGCGTCGATCAGCTTCACGACGGTCTCGCGATCCTCTGGGGCGAAGTCTTCAAGGGCACGGAACCTCTCGAGCAAGCGTGTGTCGCGAAGCGGAGTGTCGCCGCCGCGGTCGCCCGTCAACAAGTAGTCGACACCGGTGGTGAGCGTCGCAGCCAGCTCGAGCAGCTTGTCGAGGGGGGGCGCGTGAAGCCCGCTCTCGTACTTATTGAGCTGCGAGAAACGGATCCCAACTCGGGAGGCGAGCTCCTTCTGCGTCCAGCCCTTCTCCTTGCGTAGCTGTTTGAGTCTCGCCCCGAGGCTGGAAAGGACTTCTCTCGCCATCAGCTCGAACCTCTCGTCGAGGTCGACTGTAGGGGGCGGTCCGGTAGACGGATTGAGAAACTCTCGTTTCACGCATATAGTGTAATCCGAAAAACGGATCACATGTGATCTTGACGAGGCAGGCTGAAACGGAGGTGACCGATGCCCCGAATCCCCGACGACCTCCTGGACCGAATCAAGCAGGACGTCTCCCTCGTGACGCTGGTGGAGAGGCGGGGTGTCGCGTTGAAGAAGCACGGCGACAACCTCCTCGGCCTCTGCCCTCTCCACGAGGATCACGAGCCCTCGCTCGTGATCACGCCAGCCAAGAACCTCTGGCACTGCCTCGGGGCCTGCCAGACGGGCGGCTCGACGATCGACTGGGTCATGAAGTCCGAAGGACTCAGCTTCCGTCACGCCGTCGAGATCCTCCGCTCCGAGTTCTTCCCGGAGGCGTCCTTCCCCGTCAGGCCGGCCGGGCCGCCGCCGAAGCGCTCGACGGTGCCGCGCCTGGCCTCGCCTCTCGACCTCGACGCCGACGATCGCGCCGTGATGCTCCAGGTCGTCGGCTACTACAACGACGTCCTCAAGCAGAGCCCGGAGGCGCTCGCGTATCTCGAGAACCGGGGTCTTCGCTCGAGCGAGGTGATCGACCGCTTCATGCTCGGCTACGCCAACCGCACGCTCGGCTACCGGCTTCCCGGCATGGGCTGGAAGTCGGGCCAGGAGATCCGGCTGAGGCTCCAGAAGCTCGGTCTCTTCCGCGGCACTGGCCACGAGCACTTTTCCGGATCCCTCGTCGTGCCCATCTTCAATGAGGAGGGAGACGTCCTCTCGGTCTACGGGCGGAAGGTCCGCGACGACCTCAGACCGGGGACGGCGTACCACCTCTACCTGCCGGGCCCGCACCGCGGCGTCTTCAACGTCCAGGCGCTCGCGGCCGCCAAGGAAGTCATCCTCTGCGAGGCGCTGATCGACGCCCTCACCTTCTGGTGCGCCGGCTACCGCAACGTCACGGCGGCGTACGGCGTCGAGGGCTTCACCCAGGATCACCTCGACGCCTTCAAGCGGTACGGCACCGAGCACGTCCTGATCGCCTACGACCGCGACGAGGCGGGGGACCGGGCGGCGGGGAAGCTCGCCGAGCGGCTGAGGGCCGATGGGAGCGCCTGCAGCCGGATCCTTTTTCCGAAGGGGATGGACGCCAACGAGTACGCGCTGAAGGTGCAGCCAGCGGAGAAGTCGCTCGGCGTCCTGATCCGCTCGGCCGAGTGGCTCGGGAACGGCAGGAAGCCCGCCGTCCTCGCCTCGCGGGCGACTCTCCCCTCGTCGCGGTCGGAGGCGAGTCAGGAAAGCCCGAAGAGCGCGGCTAAAGAGGATGGGGCCGAGACGGTCGATGCCGGCGATGCGGTCAAGCCGCTCGAATCACCCGCTCCCACAGCCGCCGTGTTACCCGTCGACGCCGGCGAGCTCGGAGGAGCGGAGAGAGCGGCTAAAGAAGAAAAGGGTGGGAACAGCGCCGGCCCGTCGCTCGTAGCCGTGGACCAGCTCGAGCCGCTCGACCAGCTGACCGCCCCGGCCGTGCACGACCGCCTCGTGCGCGAGGCCGCGGCCGACGTCGCGGTGAGGACCGACGAACTCGACGAATT
>JACRCS010000155.1 GCA_016218905.1 Deltaproteobacteria bacterium | reverse complement strand
CTCTTCCCCGTCTCGAGGGCGAGGAACTCGAAGAAGTCGCCGAACGCAATGGGTTCCATGCTCGTCTCCATCAGGGAACCCCGTCCGCGGAGCCGGCCTCGACGGGGCATCATTCTCCTCCTGTCGTCCGGTTGCACGGGGCACTTTAACAGGGGGCTCGCGGATGCGAGCCCCAGCAGTTAGGAGTTAGGGGTTAAGAGTCAAAAGCCTGCGTGCGGGAACTCCTAACCGCTAATCGCTAATCGCTAACACCTCTCAACCCTTGACACTCTCGCTCCCGCCATGGTACCCAGGCGCCGCCGGTCGGGCAGACCGCCGCTCCGTTCCGCGTCTGCCCGGCCCACTCGGGAAGACGTGCGGGTCGCCATCCTCCGCAACGCTCCGTCGGCGCGCAGTCGGTCGCGGCCTTTCCTGCCGGAGACGCAGGGAGGAGCCGTTTTCGTCAGACTGAAACGCGTTTGATTCTCGCAAGCTGTTCATGTATGATTCGCGCGCTTTCGGCCCGGGCAGGGAGGAAATCTCGCCGTGATCAATCTCAATATCACCCTCGTGATCCAGCTCGTGATCGTCCTGACGGTCATGGTCCTGCTCAACCAGATCCTCTTCAAACCCGTGCTACGCATCCTCGAGGAGCGGAAGGCGCGGACCGAGGGACGCCGCAAGGCGGCGGGCGAGCTCGACGGCAGGTCCGAGGCGATGTGGTCCGACTACCAGAAGCGGCTCCAGGAGGCCAGGGCCCAGGCGGATCGGAGCCGTTCGGAGTTCGTTCGGCAGGCCGAGGAGGAGCGCCAGCGGATCACGGAGGAGGCTGCCGGAGAGGCGGAGAAGGCGGTCTCGGCGGTCCGGGCCCGGATCCGGGCAGAGGCGGCCGACGCGCGCAAGCTCCTGGAGGCCGAGGCAAAGCGCCTGGCCGACTCGGCGGCGCAGAAGATCCTGGGAAGGAGCGTCTGATGAAGCGCTGGTGGACGCGGGCCCGCACGGGCCTCTTGGCCGCGATCGTCGCCGCGGCGCCGGTCCTCTCGTGGGCCGCCGAACACGCGGAAGGGGAGAGCGCCGGCACTGCCTGGCTGGGCCTCCTCTGGAAGTTGGTGAACTTCGGCATCCTCGCCGGGATGCTCTTCTACTTCCTCCGGAAGACGGTCACCCAAGGACTCGCCGACCGGCAGTCGAACCTGCGCCAGGCCCTCGCCGAGGCGAGGGACGCGAAAGGGGCGGCAGAGGCGAAGCACCGGGAGTTCAGCGACAAGGTCGCCCGCCTGGAAGAGGAGGTGAAGGCGATCCAGGAGGAGTTCCGCGCCGAGGGCGAGCGCCAGCGGGAGCGGATCCTCCGGGACGCGCACGCCGCCGCCGAGAACATCCGCAGCCAGGCCGAGACCGCCGGCGCCAACGAGGTGAAACGGGTCACCGACGAGCTCCGGGCGGAGCTGGCCGACGTGGCCGTCCGGATTGCCGAGGACATCCTCAACCAGGCCTACACGGCCCAGGACCAGAAGAAGGCCGTCCAGGAGACGATCGACAACATCGAGAGGGTGCATTGATTCGCGCTAGGATCACCAAACGCTATACGCGGGCGCTCTTCGAGATCGCCGGGGAGGCCGGGAAGGTCGATGCGGTCCGGGAAGAGCTCGAGGCCGTGGAGTCCCTCCTCGCGAACAGCGAGAGCGTGCGGGAGGGGCTGACGAGCCCGGTCGTGCCGAGGGAGGTCAAGGCCGAGATCGTCGAGACGATCGCGGGCGAGTCGGGGCTCGATCCGCTCGTCGCCAACTTCCTCCGGGTCCTCCTCGACGCCCGCAAGCTCGTCCTCCTGCCCGACGTCGTGGCGTCCTTCCGCGAGATGGCCGACGAGGCCTCCGGCCGCGTCCGGGGCGTCGCCGCCAGCCGCATGCCGCTCGACCGGGCCGACCTGGACGCGCTGGCGCGGGCGCTCTCCTCCCGGATCCAGAAAGAGGTGCACCTCGAAGCGCGGCTCGATCCCTCCCTCGGGGGAGGCATCGTGGCCCGGGTGGGCAACCTGGTCTTCGACGGGAGCATTCGAACGCAATTGCAGCGGATGAAGGAAACCTTGAGTAAGGGGTAAACGAGCGATGCAAATCCGCGCCGAGGAAATCAGCGAGATCATCAAAGCAAAGATCCAGAACTTCCAGGTGAAGCTCGACGTCGCCGAGACGGGCGTCGTGCTCAACGTCGGGGACGGCATCGCTCGCATCCATGGCCTGGAGAAGGCCATGGCCGGTGAGCTCCTGGAGTTCCCGGGCGGGATCATGGGGATGGCGCTCAACCTGGAAGAAGACAACGTCGGCGCCGCCGTCCTCGGCGAGGACATCCACATCCGCGAGGGCGACGTCGTCAAGCGCACGGGCCGGATCGTTTCGGTGCCGGTCGGTGACGCGCTCCGGGGCCGGGTCGTGAACCCGCTGGGCCAGCCCATCGACGGCCTCGGCGCCATCGAGACGGAGGAGACCCGCGTCATCGACATCAAGGCGCCGGGCATCGTCAAGCGGCAGTCGGTCAAGGAGCCCCTCCAGACGGGCCTCAAGGCCATCGACTCCATGGTGCCGATCGGCCGGGGCCAGCGCGAGCTCATCATCGGCGACCGGCAGACCGGAAAGACCGCTGTCGCCATCGACACGATCATCAACCAGAAGGGCGGGGACGTCACCTGCATCTACGTGGCCGTCGGGCAGAAGCGCTCGACCGTGGCCCAGGTGGTCGCGAAGCTCAAGCAGCACGGCGCCATGGACTACACCATCGTCGTCGCGGCTACTGCCTCCGACCCCGCTCCGCTCCAGTACATCGCGCCCTTCGGCGGCTGCACCATGGGCGAGTACTTCCGTGACAACGGAAAGCACGCCCTGATCATCTACGACGACCTCTCGAAGCAGGCGGTCTCCTACCGGCAGCTCTCGCTCCTCCTGCGCCGCCCGCCGGGCCGCGAGGCGTACCCGGGCGACGTTTTCTACCTCCACAGCCGCCTGCTCGAGCGCGCGGCGAAGCTCTCCAATCAGGAGGGCGGGGGAAGCCTCACGGCGCTGCCCGTGATCGAGACCCAAGCCGGCGACGTCTCGGCCTACATTCCGACGAACGTCATCTCCATCACGGACGGCCAGATCTTCCTCGAGAGCGACCTCTTCTACTCGGGCGTGCGGCCCGCCATCAACGTCGGAATCTCGGTCTCCCGCGTCGGCGGTTCGGCCCAGATCAAGGCGATGAAGAGCGTCGCCGGCAGCCTGCGGCTCGACCTCGCCCAGTTCCGCGAGCTCGAGGCCTTCGCCCAGTTCGGCTCCGACCTCGACAAGGCCACCCAGCGGCAGCTCGCCCGGGGCGCGCGCCTGGTCGAGATCCTGAAGCAGGGGCAGTACGAGCCGCTGCCGGTCGAGAAGCAGGTGCTGATCGTCTACGCCGCCACCAAGGGCTACGTGGACAAGTACGAGGTGGCTCAGCTCGGGAAGTACGAGGAAGAGCTCTACAACTTCTTCGACGGCCGTAAGCCCGAGATCCTCTCCGAGATCCGGGAGAAGAAGGTGCTGTCGGACGACCTCATGGGACGGCTCAACCAGGCCCTCGAGGAGTTCGACCGGACCTTCACCGCCGCGGCGTAACCGGGAGTCGACGGATGCCGAGTCTCAAGGACATCAAGAACCGGATCGCGAGCGTCAAGAGCACGCAGCAGATCACCAAGGCCATGAAGATGGTCTCGGCCGCGAAGTTCCGGAAGGCCGAAGAGGCGATGTTCGAGAACCGGCCGTACTCGGACAAGATCCTCGAGGTGCTCTCGAGCCTCGCGCTCCGCACGGAGATGGAGGCGCATCCGCTTCTCGAGCGGAGAGAGGCCCGAAACGTCCTCCTCGTCGTCTTCACCTCGGACCGGGGCCTCTGCGGTTCGTTCAACGGGAACATCCTCCGGAGCGTCGACCGCTTCATCCGCGAGAAGAAGGGCGATTACGAGAAGATCTCGCTCTACGTGGTCGGCAAGAAGGCCCGGGAGTTCTTCCGGACGAAGGCGGTGGAGATGACCGGGGAGCGGGTGGAGCTCTTCGGCAAGGTCTGTTACCCGATCGCCCAGGACATCGCCCGCGAGGTGATCGAGCGGTACACGAACCGAGAGGTCGACCTCGTCTACATGGTGTACAACGAGTTCCGGTCGGCGCTCTCCCAGCAGGTCGTCTACGATCGGCTTCTGCCGGTCGAGCCCCCCGAGGTGGAGGCGGAGTCGGTTACCGAGTACCTCTACGAGCCCGACGAGGCGTTCATGCTCAACTGGGTGCTCCCCCGCTACGTGGAGGTCCGGGTCTTCCGGGCGCTCCTCGAGAGCACCGCGAGCGAGCACGGCGCCCGCATGACCGCCATGGACTCCGCCACGAACAACGCGACCGACATGATCGCCCGCCTCACGC
Organism: Deltaproteobacteria bacterium; assembly: GCA_016218905.1. Next base: position 725 of record JACRCS010000155.1, on the reverse strand, counting down.
TCAAGTACAACCGCGCGCGCCAGGAGTCGATCACCCGGGAATTGATGGACATCGTCAACGGCGTCGAGTCTATGAAATAGCGACCATCCGGAAAGCACGCTTTCCGGATGGGACTGTTAGCGATTGGCTGTTAGCCCTTAGGAGAAACTTCCATGAGCGAATACGGAAAGATTTCCCAGGTCATCGGCGCCGTCGTCGACGTCACCTTCGACGGGAAGCTGCCGGAGATCTACACGGCCTTGAAGGTCACGAACAAGAGCATCTCCGACAAGGAGGGGAACCTCACCCTCGAGGTCGCCCAGCACCTCGGCGAAAAGACGGTGCGGACGATCGCGATGGACTCCACCGAGGGCCTGGTGCGGGGGCTGCCGGTCCTCAACACCGGCGAGATGATCACGCTGCCGGTCGGACGCGAGGTCCTCGGGCGCATCCTGAACGTCATCGGCGAGCCGGTGGACGAAGCGGGGCCGGTGGAGACGAAGAAGCGGCTCCCGATCCACCGGGCGGCCCCCGACTTCACCGAGATGAGCACCGAGGTCCAGGCGCTCGAGACCGGGATCAAGGTCGTCGATCTCCTGGCACCCTACGCCCGCGGCGGAAAGATCGGCCTCTTCGGCGGCGCGGGTGTCGGCAAGACGGTCCTCATCATGGAGCTCATCAACAACATCGCCAAGCAGCACGGCGGCTTCTCCGTCTTCGGCGGGGTAGGGGAGCGCACCCGCGAG
>JACRCS010000157.1 GCA_016218905.1 Deltaproteobacteria bacterium | reverse complement strand
CGTCGGTTGTAAGATGAATCCTCCCCTCCTCGAACGCTACGCTGTCGACGCGCTCTTCTTCTCCTTCCTCTTCAACGCGACTGTCGAAGCCGTTCGCCTCCAGGACCCGAACCAGGTCCCGGCACGACGCCGCCACCAGGAACCGGGGACGGCGCAGCGGCCGCCCGGGAATACGCGCCAGCGGTGAGACGTCGAGGGACTCGAAGACCGGGTAGACGCTGACGCGAGCGCCCGGCAGGACCGGGTGGGAGAGATCGACCGACTGCCCGTCGACGAACACGAGATCCACGGCGTCGATCGGAACACCCAGCGCTCCGATCGCGTCCGCGATCGACGCACCGTCTTCCACCGTCACGACAACGTCGATCTTCCGGCGCCCGGCCGGGAGGAAGTCGTTGAGCTCCTCATAGAACCGGAACACCGCCTCGGGAGCCACGGCACCGTCTCTCAGCGCAGAGCGGGAGTAGCGGCCGCGGCGCCGGGTCTCTCCGGCAGGCCCTCCCCCTCGCCGTTCTCGCGCAGGGCTCCGCTCGGGACAGGACTCGGAGCCGGCGGAGGACCCTGTCCGAAGAGGCGCCGGACCCGGCGCTGGAGGTCGTCGAGGTAGGTGTAGAAGACCGGCGTCACGTAGAGCGTGATGAACTGCGAGAAGGCGAGGCCACCGACCACGGCGAGGCCGAGCGGCCGGCGGCTCTCCGCACCGGCTCCGAAGCCCAGCGCGATCGGCAGGGTACCCATGAGGGCGGCCATGGTCGTCATCATGATGGGCCGAAAGCGGATGCTGCACGCCGCGAGGATCGCTTCGAGCGGCGGCTTTCCCGACCTGCGTTCGGCCTCCAGGGCGAAGTCGATCATCATGATGGCGTTCTTCTTCACCACGCCGATCAGCATGATCAGCCCGACGTAGCTGTACACCGAGAGCTCCGCCCGGAAGAGGAGCAGAGTGAGCAGGGCCCCGAACCCAGCGAAGGGCAGGCCCGACAGGATGGTCAGGGGGTGAACGAAGCTTTCGTAGAGGATCCCCAACACGAGGTAGATCACCAGGACCGCCAAGACCAGGAGAGCGAGGAGCCCGGCCTGAGAGGCCTTGAACGCTTGCGCCGTGCCGGCGAAGCGGCCCGAGACGGTCGCGGGGAGCACTTCTTTCGCCGCCTTCTCCACCGCGGCCACGGCGTCGCCCAGGGAGACGCCGGGGACGGTGTTGAAGGCCAGCGTCACCGCGGGAAGTTGACCGGCGTGGTTGACCGTGAGCGGCCCCAGGCTCTGGCGAAGCGTCGCGACCGAGGAGAGCGGCACAAGGCCGCCGGTCGCCGCGCGCAGATACAACAAGCTCAACGCGGCCGTGTCCTGCTGATCCTCGGGCCGCAGCTGCAAGATGACCTGGTACTGGTTCGTGGGCGTGAAGATCGTCGACACCTGCCGGGCGCCGTAGGCGTAGTAGAGGGAGTTTTGGATCTGGTCCGCGGAGAGGCCCAGCGCAGACGCTCGGTCACGGTCGATGTCGACGTTCACCTGGGGGTTGCTGAGCAGAAGGTCGCTCGTCACGTCCTGGAGCCCGGGGAGGTCGCGGAGCTTGGCCTCCAGCGCCGGCGCCACCTGGTAGAGCTCAGCGAGATCCTGCCCCTGGAGAGTGTACTGGTAGAGGCTCTTGCTCTGGGCCCCTGGCAGCCGGATCGTCGGCGGAACTTGAGGAAACGCACGGATCCCGGGCACCTGGGCCAGCCTTGGGCGAAGCGCCCCGACCACCGCCTCGCCCGTGTGCCGCCGCTCCTCACGCGGCTTGAGCTTGATGAACATGCGGCCCTGGTTGGCCGACGACGAGGCGCCGCCGGCCCCGGCCGACGACATGAAGGAGTCCACATCGGGGTCCTGGGCCACGATGGCGGCCAGCGCCCGCTGGTGGCGCACCATGGCGTCGAAGGAGACCCCTTCCGCGGCCTCGGTGCTCACCGAGACCCGCCCCGTGTCCTCGACCGGGAACAGCCCCTTCGGCACGACGCCGAAGAGGTACACGGTACCGGCGAGGATTCCGGCCGAGAAGAGGAGGGCCGCGTTGCGGTGCCGGACGAACCACGAAAGGCTCACTTCGTAGAGCCGCAGGGTCACCGCAAACCCCTGCTCTGAGAGGGTGAAGAGGCGGCCGTGCCGGACCTCCCCATGGCTCTTCAGCAGCCGGCTGCACATCAGGGGCGTCAGGGTCAGGGACACGACCCCCGAGAGCAGGATCGCGCTGACGATGGTGACCGAAAACTCCCGGAACAGGCGCCCGATGATGCCGCCCATAAACATCAGCGGGAGGAAGACCGCGGCCAGGGAGACGGTCATGGAGAGGATCGTGAACCCGATCTCCCGGGCCCCGTCGATCGCAGCCTCCATGGGCTTCTTGCCCATCTCAATGTGGCGGACGATGTTCTCCAGCATGACGATGGCGTCGTCCACCACGAACCCGAGCGACAGCGTAAGCGCCATGAGGGAGAGGTTGTCGAGGTTGTACTCGAACGCGTTCATGACGGCGAAGGTGCCCACCACGCTCATGGGCAGCGCGATCGAGGGGATCACGGTCGCGGAGACGTTTCGCAGGAAGAAGAAGATCACCAGCACGACCAGCACGAAGGTGAGGAGCAGCGTGAACTGGACGTCGGCGACCGACTCCTGGATCGACTCCGAGCGGTCGTAGAGGACGTCCACCTTGACCGACGCCGGGAGCTGCTGCTCGAGCGTGCCGAGGATGTCTCGGACCGCCTTCACCACGGCCACGGTGTTCGTGCCGGGCTGGCGCTGGATGGCCAGGATGATGCCGCGGCTGTCGACCCCCTTGTTGAAGAACCAGGCCGCGGTCTTGTCGTTCTCGACGCTGTCAACCACCTCGCCCAGGTCGCCGAGCCGCACGGGCGCACCGCCCCGGTAGGCGACCACGAGCGCCCGGAACGCCGCGGCGTCCTGGAGCTGGCCGGAGCTCCGAAGGGTGAGCGCCTTCTCCGCCCCCCAGAGCGTCCCGGTAGGCAGGTTCACGTTGCCCAGCCGCACCGCGCCGGCCACTTCGTCGATTCCGATCCGGCGCGAGGCAAGGCGGCGCGGATCGAGCCGGATGCGCACCGCGTAGGTCTGGGACCCGAAGACCTGCACCTGCGCGACCCCCTGGACCATGGAGATCCGCTGGGCGATCAAGGTCTCCCCGTACTCGCTCAGTTGCGACAGGGGCAGCGTCTTGGACGTGAGGGCGAGGTACAACACGGCGTCGTTGGCGGGGTTCACCTTCTGGTAGGAGGGAGTGACCATGTCCCTGGGCAGGTCGCGCTGGGTTTGGGCGATGGCCGCCTGCACGTCCTGGGCAGCCGCGTCGATGTCGCGGTCGAGGTTGAACGTCAGCACCACGGTCGTGGACCCCTGGTTCGAGCTCGAGGTCATCGAGTCGATCCCGGCGATGGTCGAGAACTGCTTCTCCAGGGGGGTCGCCACGGAGGAGGCCATGGTCTCCGGGTCGGCCCCGGGCAGCGACGCCCTCACCTGGATTGTGGGGTAGTCGACGTTGGGCAGGTCGCTCACCGGCAGGCGGCGATAGCCCATCACGCCGAAGAGGAGGATCGCCGCCATGACCAGGGTGGTCGCGACGGGCCGGCGGATGAAGAGGCCGGCGATGTTCACGGGGCCTTGGCCGCGGCCGGCGTTGGGGAAACGGGCTTCTCGCCGGCCGCCGCCGGTCCTCCAGGCGCGGCCCCGGCCCTCGGGCCTGCGCCGCCGAGACCCTCTTTCACCAGCACTCTGGCCCCGGGCGTGAGCCGGAGCTGTCCGTCGGTGACGACGGTCTCACCGGCCGTGAGCCCCTTCTCGACGACCGTGCGGTCGCCGGCCGTGATCCCGGGCTCGACTGGGCGGACGACCGCGGTGCCGCCCGCCACGACGTAGACGTAGGGCCCCTGCTGGCCGGTCTGGATCGCCTGGGAGGGGACGACCAGTGCACCCTCCCGGGTGTAGAGCACGAGATCCACGTCCAGGAACTGCCCCGGCCAGAGGGCGTGGTCGCGGT
>JACRCS010000156.1 GCA_016218905.1 Deltaproteobacteria bacterium | reverse complement strand
CGGACCGACGGATGGGCCAGGAGCTCCTGGCGGAGATCCGAGCTCGGCTTGAGCTCGGGCGTCGACACGACCAGGTAGAGAGGAGAGGCGAAGCGGACGAGGAAGTGCGCCTCCTCCATCGCCCAATCGGAGCTGCCCACGACGGCCGCCGCCCGCCCCCGGTAGAGGGCCCCGTCGCACGTGGCACAGTACGAAACGCCCCTGCCCAGGAACTCGTCCTCGCCCGGGACGCCCAGACGCTGGAGCAGCCCCGTTGCGATCACTACCACGGGAGCGAAGAAGCTGAAGCCCGAGACGACGACCTCCTTCTCCCTCCCCTCGGGCCCGCCGATCTTGAGCGCCTCCACCCGCCCGAACTGGATCTCGAGACCGAAGCGGACCGCCTGGCCCTCGAAGAGGGAGGTGAGCTCCTTGCCCGAGGCGCCGTTCGGGAAGCCCGGATAGTTCTCCACGCTCCCTGCCGTCACCATCTGACCGCCGAGCAGTCCCTGTTCGAGCAGGAGCGTCTTCTTGCCGGCCCTCGCCAGGTACAAGCCGGCGGTCAGGCCGCCGGGCCCCCCTCCGATGACGATCGCGTCATATCGAGGCCCTTCCGTCATGCGTTCACCTCCGAGCCGCTTGAATCCGTCGTCTGTCTTCTGTTAGGGTGCTTCCCCACTCCGGAGGCGCCGCAATGCACGTGCCACAGAAGGTTTCCGAGGCCTTCCTCATCGAGAGCGGGGCCGACTTCCACGCTTCGAAGATCCTCTTTCGGAGCGGTTCGTTCGCCCGGTCCGTCTACCTGGCCCAGCAGTCGGTCGAGAAGGCGCTCAAGGCCGCGCTGGCGCTCAAGGGCATCTTCAGCACGGACCACAACCTCTCCCCCATCTTCTCGGCCGTGTTCGCGGCCTCCTTCGCGGACATGGGCCGCCTCGTCACGGCCGTGCAGTCCCTGGAGCGACTCGGCGCGAAGGCGCGCTTCCCGCTCTACCACCGCGACGACCTGCCGATTTGGATCCCCTGCCGCGAGTTCGGCAAGAGAGAAGCAGCCTCGGCCCTGACCGACTGCGAGTTCGTGTACCAGACGGTCCGCGGCTACCTCGTCGGGCAAGAAGGGCTCGAGCGAAGCTTCGAAGACTTCTGAGCCTCGAAGAGGCTCACCCCGGCCTGCTCCTCCCACCCAGCGAGAGTTCGAGCGCCCTCGGCGAGCCGCTCCTCCAGGAGCCCGACCTCGTCCTCCGCCTCCTCCACCCTCGCGCTCACGCACGCCCGCAGCGCAGCGAGGCAGCCGCAGAAGTCGTCCCCGTCCTCGCCGACCCACGCCCGGCCCAGCACCTCGGCCACGGCTCCCCGAATGGGATCGCAGGCGTACGCGATGCAGAGCGGCGACTTCAGCTCACCGAGCCGGCAGCCGGCCTCCCCGCCGTAGACGCAGCCGTACCCCTCCGCGACGAGGCCGGTCCCCCGCTCCCGGACCCGGTAGGGAGGGGGCTCCGGCGGCGGAGTGACCCGCTGCGCCCGCGCTCGTTCCATGCGGCGGGCGAGCTCCGGCGAGAACCGCCCGTCGTCGCCGGAACGGGGCACCCAGAGCGCGTCCGCCACCCCGGCCTGGCAGCAGCCGGGGAAGACCCCCTCCAGGAGCTCCACGTCGGCCCGGGGGTCCCCCGCGTGGTGGCGCCCGGTCACCTCCAGGCACTCGGCGCAGAAGCGGGAGCAGAACCGCCCGAAGAAAGCGCCCAGGGCCGCCGAAGCCCGCCGGTAGAGGAGGAGCCTCGTCGCCGCGTCATCCCTCTCGGGAACCGTCATCCCCGCAGCGCTTCCAGGACGGCCTTGAGGCCGCCGCTCCGGGAGAGAGCCTCGAAGCTGTCGGCGAGGGCGTCCCGGAAGGCCTTCTCGATCTCGGCCCTGGGGTCGAAAGGCGTCGTGGCCTGGGAGCTCCCTTCCAGCCGGACCCGCCCGAGCTCCTGGCCCGACCGGTCGATGAACCGGACGGTATAGGCCACGCGGACCTTGAGCTCGCTCCAGACGGATCCGGGGTCCTGCGTGACGGAGAAGTCCTCGAGATCGACGTGGACGAACGCCTTCGCCGCACCGGCGTTGGGCGCCTCCAGGCGCCGGTTGAAGAGGAAGCGCCCCAGCTGCTCCTTGACGTATACTTCGGGCTTGCGGTGGAGGAAGGCGGGAAGCGGGTTCTTCTGGACGCGCGTGTAGAGCGTCCCGATCTTCGACCCTGCCCGGTCGGCGGGGCGCGTGTCTCGGGCCTCCGAGACCCAGAGGACCTCCTGGCGCTTCTCGTTGGCGGCCATGGGGACGAGCGGGAGAGACCCGGGCTCGATCATGACCGAGTTGCCGACGCAACCGGCGAGGACGAACGCTCCGACGACTGAGGACCAGAGGCCACGCATGCTTCCTCCGCGGGGGTTCGAGAAATGCCGATCCTATCGCAGGACGGAGGGCAGGGGAAGGAGGTGGGGTGAGATGGAACGAGAAGCATTCGAAGCGCTCGCCGAGAAGGCCCTTTCGGAGATCCCCGAAGAGCTCCTCTCGCGGGTCGAGAACGTGGTCGTCCTCGTGGAGGACTGGCCGGACCGGGAGACCCTCGATTCCCTCGGGTATCAGAGAAGGTCCGAGCTCCTGGGCCTCTACCAGGGGATCCCGCTGGACGCGCGGCACGTGGGGCTCACCGGAAACCTCCCGGACCGGATCGTCCTCTACCAGCGCTCCCTCGAGCGTTACGCGACGCTCTTCGGCCTCGACCTCGAGGACACCATCTACGAGACGATCCTCCACGAGATGGGTCACTACCTCGGTCTCGACGACGAGGAGCTCCACCGGCTCGAGTCCGGCGAACACCGGGGGTGACGCCTCACGGGTCGCTCGTCGCGCCCACTCGTCGTGGTCACTGGTCACCGGCCACCGGTCACTGATCACTGGTCACTCGGCCCTAACCGGCAGTAAACGTTCGAAGAACTAAGGCCGAACCTCTTTGTTGACAGCCCGGGGAGAGGGCTGTTACAAGGTTCGCCATCGCCCCTCCCGCGACCTCGCACGTCGGCGGCTTTCCGCCCCCAAAGACCCGACATCTCGACCGAGAGGCTGCCGAAGTCATGACCCCCTCTGCCCGCAGCCAGCCCCGAGACCGGGGCGGCTCTTCGGTCCGCGACGAACCCCTGGAGATGCGGGGCACCTCCTTCCCGCTCACCGTCGTCCGGTTGCGCACGGCCGACGTGACGCGCCTGCGCGGCGAGCTGAGGGAGCGCTCCGCCAGGGCCGGCGAGTACTTCGTCAACTCGCCCACCGTCGTCGATCTCCAGCTCGTGGAGTCGGAGCTCGCGCCCGGCGACGTGCCCACCCTCTTCGACCTCCTCCGGGAGGTCCGCTTCGTGCCCGTGGGCGTCTGCAACGGAACGCCGCAGCAGCAACAGGCCTCCCTGGCGGCCGGACTGGCCGTCCTCCTGAGCCCGGCGCGCGGACGCTCTACGGCCGCGCCGAAGGAGCCTGCGGCCGCGGCGGAGAGCCCGAGGCCGCCCGAAGCGAGCCCGCCCCCTCCTGCCCCGCCGAGCCCCGCGGTCCAAGAAGCCGCGCCGGCCCAGGCCCAGCCCGACTCGCAGCCGAAGGCCGCCCGAAAGAGCTCCAAGGTCCTCGCCCAGCCCGTCCGCTCCGGGCAGCGGATCTACGCGAGGGGGGCGGACCTGGTGGTCGTCGGAGCCGTCAACCCGGGCGCGGAGGTGATCGCCGACGGCAACGTTCACATCTATGGGGCCCTCCGGGGGAGAGCGCTCGCCGGAGCCGGCGGGGACACGGAAGCCCGCATCTTCTGCCAATCCCTCGAGGCGGAGCTCGTCTCGATCGCGGGCACGTACCGGGTGATCGAAGACCTGCCCAAGGACGTGCGCGGAAAGCCTGCCCAGGTCTACTTCGCCGGCGACACCCTGGTGATCT
>JACRCS010000135.1 GCA_016218905.1 Deltaproteobacteria bacterium | reverse complement strand
TTGCGCGTACCGGGTTGCCGTAGGGTGGGCGGTTCTCGCGCAGCGAGGTTCGCCCACGCGTGGGGCAACCCGCCTGCGGCGGAACGCCCCACCCTACGCTCAGGGGCAGATGCGCAAACAATTGTGACGCTCTGTATAGATGGGGTGAAAGTCCGGAGGCTACCGGGTTGCACCCTGATCCGGAGATCGAGGTGATTTGAAATCCCTTTCTGAAGAAGCCTCTCGCGTAATCGAGCCTCATCCGGCCCATCTGCGCCTTGAGCTGCCTGTCTAGGATCAGGCAGGAGGAAGGGCAGCGGTTTCAGGCAGAAGACTGGCAGACGTGTAAGCGCGTGGGGCGCGAAGTAGAGGTGGGCGTTGGGCGCCTCCACGTCGCAGTCGACGAGCTCCACCGGCTCGGCGGCCCCGGGAGCAGCGCTCGCCGTCGCGACGGCCAGGCCCACGGCCAGCGTCGTCTTTCCGGTTCCCCCTTTGCCGCTGACGAGGCAGAGCTCCATGGATCAGCCGTGACTGTGCGCGCCGCAGACGTCGGAGTCGCCGATCGGGCGGACGAGCCCCGAAAGGTAGGCATCCACCACATCGCGCACACGCTCGCCGGGCCCGACGAGCACCTGGATTCCGGCATCTTGGAACCCCATGAGGGGGCGCATCCCGATGCCGCCGACCACCACCGAGCGGGCGCCCTCCCGGTGAAGGATCCGCACCGGCACCAGGCAGCCGCCCTCGCTGTGTTCCGCGTTCGGGACAACCCGGCTCCCGACCACCGCTCCCTCTCGGATCGAGACGAGCGTAAAGGCGTCGCACCGGCCGAAGTGCCCGGAGCGCTGGGCGTCGAGACCACCGGGAGCCATGGAGGGGACGGCTATTAGGGTTTCATTCATGGTCCTGCTCCTTGTCGTGTCCTCGTGAGGGGACGGGTTAGGTGATGGCGACCCTCATGCGCGTCCTCCTTCGGGCGGGGTTCCCCCTGGGCTGGAGCACCCTCGGCCGCGCTGCGGGCAGGCCGGGCTCTTCGGGACGGACAGCTCTCCGCGGGCCCACTGCCGAAGCACTTCATCTGCGGGACCCCGCTGCCCCCAGACGACGCGGAGCCCTTCGGCCTCGAGGGCCACGAGAAACCGGGGGTGAATCCCTCCGCAGACGACCCACTCCACGCCGAGGCTCCGGAGCCAGGCGCCGATCCCTTCGGGGCTCGGCTCGCGCCAGCGGCAGGTTTGGATCGTGACGAGCTTTGCCGTTCCGCGCTCGATGGACGCGACGAGGAATTCCCGGGCCACGCCGAACCGGGGCAGCACCCGGCCGGCGTAGATGGGAATGCCTACGTTCAGCGGGCGCGAGGCAGAGGGCTTTCGGGGCATGGGCCGAAGCCTTACAAGAGCCGTGCCGGAGCATAGGCGGGGAAGCATAGGCGCTGAAAAGCGGGCGTGCGCCGGCTTCTGGGCCGCTCGCCGGCTTTGGCCCAGGCGCACCGAGCGTTGCACGTGCAACGGTCGCCCTTCCGGAAAGCTTCCCTCGTGAGGTTGCTGTCGGGCCCGACGGGTTGCAGTTCGACCGAGCGGAAGTCGGGCACCTGTTTCCCCGGCCGCTTCACCCGGCCGTGGTGGAGCACGACCGTCCCGCTCCGCTCGTCTTCCCGGTCCAGGAAGGCCTGGTAGAGTTCCAGGACGTCGGGAGCGTTCTTCAAGGCGCGTGCGGTAATCATTCAACTCTCCTGAGCCGGAGTCTCCGATGTCACGGATCCAAGAAGGAGGAACCATGCGCTGTAGCCGTTGCGACAAGGAGATCTCCGCGGAAGACGCGGTGAACCGGGGCGGACAGCTCGTGTGCGAGGATTGCCTGATGGACCTCTTGAGCCCGGCGAAGGCGTGCGATCCCTGGGCCGTCAAGATGGCCAAAGGCTCCATGGGGACCACGGCCGATGCCATCGCGTCCTTGCGAGGCGTCGAGAAGAGGCTCTACGAGCTCGTCTGCGAGCGGGGAGGCGTGCCCAAGGTCGACTTGCCCGCCCTCCTGGAGGTCAGCCTCGATCAGGTGGATCGCGCCATCGCGGTCCTTCGGCACATGGAGCTCGTCCGCGGCCACAAGGCCGAGGACGGTCGCGTGCTCTGCGTGCGATTCTGAGCCGCTCTCGGAAAACCTCGGAAGCGTCCCGGTCCGCTGGCGGTCGAAGCTTCCGAGTTGGACGCGTTACCCACGGTTTTCGCCTGGGCTAGCTCGCGAAGCGAGGATTTGGTTCTGCGCTGCCCGGGGCGGCTCCCTCGGTTCAGTCGAGTCCGTGAGCCTTCAGGCGCCTCCACAACGTGACTCGGCTGATCCCGAGGGCGGCCGCGGCTGCCGCTTTCTTCCCATCCACGTTCTCCAAGGTCCTCCGCAGCCACTCCCTCTCTTCTACAGAGCCTAAGGTGAAGGTCGCGCTGCCGCGGGGGAGTTCCGCCGAGCCGAGGATCTCCGGGGGAAGATGGCCCAGGCGGATGGGCCCTTCGCCCGCCATTACCAAGCCGTACTCCGCCGCGTTCATCAGTTCACGGACGTTGCCGGGCCAGGGGTAGTGGAAGAGGGCCCGCAGGGCCTCCGCGTCGACTTGCGGGATGGTCCTGCCTACCCCGGCGCAGGCCCGCCGGAGAAACGTCTCGAGGAGTAAAGGGATGTCGTCTCGACGATGGCGCAGAGCCGGCACCCGAATCGGGAGGGCCGCAACGCGGAAGTAGAGGTCCTCCCGGAACTCGCCCCTTCTCATGAGCTCTTTCAGGTCCCGATTCGTCGCGGAGAGGATCCGGACGTCGAGGGACACCGCCCTGTTGTCCCCTACGCGCTCCAGCTTCTTCTCCTGCAGTGACCGAAGGAGCTTCACCTGGATCGTGAGCGGCATGTCACCGAGCTCGTCGAGGAGGATGTCTCCCCGGTGTGCGGCCTCGAACCGGCCGACCCGGTTCCTCTCGGCCCCCGTGAAGGCTCCGCGCACGTGCCCGAAGAGCTCGCTCTCGAGGAGAGACTCGTTGAAGGCGGCGCAGTTCACCTGGACGAAGGGGCCCTTGCTCCGGCGCCCGAGTCGGTGGATCGCCTGGGCGACGAGTTCCTTCCCGGTCCCCGTCTCCCCCGTGATGAGCACGGACGCCTCGGACCGGGCCGCGCTCTGGACCAACTGGTAGAGCCTCTCCATGAGCGGCGACCTGCCGAGCATGCCTTCGAACCCAGCATCGCCGCACAACTCGCGCCGCAGCTCGAATATCTCTTGCTCCTTTGCGGCCAATTCGGAGACGTCGGTCAAGGTCTCGACCCCTCCGAGAACTTGACCGTCCGAATCCCGGAGGAGCGCGGCGTTCTTCAGGACGGAAACGCTCTTGCCGTCCTTCCGGCGCATCTCGCACTTCCGGCGCCGAATCCCTCCAAGCGAGAAGAGCGCGCAGTACTTGCTCCCGCCTGCGGCTCGCTCGTCCCGGCATCCCTTGCATCCGAGGATCGAACAGGGAGAGCCGATGAGATCTCCTCGCGAATAGCCGGTCAACTCCTCCAGGGCCGGGTTCACCGTCACGAGCTCTCCCTGTTCGTCGACCACCATCAGGCCGTTCTGCATCGTCTCCAGGATGGTCCGCAGGTACTCCTTGGCCTCGAACACGATCCCTCCTCCCGCCGACTACGTTCGTAACGGTGTAACGGCTGAAAGGTTTCACCTGAAACGCGACCGCCCCCTCCGGGGCCTATCGCCGTGCGCTGAGCCCTTACGAAACACATAGATGCGGGAAATGCGTCTCGAGGCACACCACTTGCTCAGTTTTTCAGCGGGCGGCTCCTCCGCGGGCTTCGAATCGAACTCCAGGGAGAAGGTATGCGCGAGGTATCGAGTGGAGTCGTCGACTGCCGGGGCAGCGTCTGCCCGGGCCCGCTCCTCGAGATCAAGCGAGCGATCCAGACCATCGCGGTGGGCGAGGTGCTCGAGGTTCTCTCTACGGATGCAGCGACGAGAGAAGACCTGCCGATCTGGGCCACGAAACGGGGCCACGAGTTTCTCGGCTGGCTCTCCGAGACGGGTCACGACCGGCTCTTCGTACGCCGTGGGAAGTGACGCGCAATGGACGTGGAACAGGTGTTCCTGCGAATAATCACCCGACTAGGAGGACTCATGCGCCCAATGCTCAAAGGAAGGATCTGGCTCCCTGCGGCTCTCCTCTTCCTGGCCCCCCTCGCGTCGGAAGCGGTGGACCACCGGGCCCTGATCAAAGGGGTCTACCCCGACGGGCCCTCGGTCACGGCCAAGTGCCTCGAATGCCATCCGCAAGCGGCCGCCGAGGTGAGGGGTTATCTCTCGCCCGTTCCCTTCGGTCGCTAGAGGCGCAGAGTTCGCAGAGAAGACCGTGAATACAAGAAGATCTTCTCTGTACTACTAACCTCCAGCTTCCCGAAATTGCATCAAGATTCTCATGCTGCGAGGTCCAAAAGTTTAGTGACTGGAACATGTTGCGTATTGATGATCGCCGTCACGACTCGGCGTCCTTTGGCCG
>JACRCS010000134.1 GCA_016218905.1 Deltaproteobacteria bacterium | reverse complement strand
GCGGAACGGATTCACGGGCGGACGGTCGGCGCACGCCCTCGCCCTCGGCCTCGACGACTTCGTCTCCGCCGACGGCCGCGTCGAGGAGATGCTCACCCGCGCCCGGGACGCGGGAGCGATCACGGTTGCCTGCCACCCGAACGAGCAGTCGGACTGGTTCGCCAACACCTTCTACCTCTGGAACCGCAAGGACGACGTCAAGGGTCTCGTCCACCTCTGGGAGCTCGGCTGCCGGTGGGATCTCTTCCCCCAGGTCGGCAAGGCGGGCTTCGCGTTCCTCGGCAACAGCGATTTCCACCGCGCCCCGCACATGTGGGCCTGGAAGACGCTTCTCGACTGCGAGAAGCGCCCCGAGGCGGTCCTCTCCGCGCTCCGGAAGGGAAAGGGTCTCGGCCTGACGCGTCTCCTCGCCCCCGCCCACGCCCCCGTGCCGCACCTGCCGCCCGAGCCGTGCGAGGGCCTCCCCGGCTTCGCGAGGGCCTCCGCATGACGCCCGCCGCCCTCCTCCTCGCCGTCTTCGCCCTCGCGGGCCTCGTCATCACCACTCTCCCGGTCGTCCTCCTCTCGCGCCTGAAGGGGAGACAACGCCCTTTCCGCCGCGGCCCGCGCGCGCGGGCCGATCGGCCTTCTTCCCCGCTGGTCGCTTCCACGGCGGCACGGCCGCGTCTCTCCATCCTCAAGCCCCTTCGTGGTCTGGATGACGGCCTCGAGGAGAACCTCACCTCCTTCGCCGGGCTCCGCGGCGTCGACTACGAGGTCGTCCTCTCCGTCGCCGACCCGAAGGACCCCGCCCTCGACGCCGTCGCGCGGGTCCAGCAGCGATTCCCCGTGGCCCCGTTCGTCCTCGTCGTCGGCGGCGCCCCGGCCGGGCGGATCGGAAACCCGAAGGTCGAGCGGCTCGTCGCGGCGGCGCGCGTGGCCCGCGGAGACCTATTCCTCGTCTCGGACTCCAACGTGCGCGTCGCCCCCGACGACATCGCTCGGACGATCGCCCTCTTCGAGGACCCCTCCGTCGGCTGCGTCTCGAACCTCTTCGTCGGCTCGGGCGCGTGCGATTTTGGGGCGATCGTCGAGAGCCTTCACCTCCTGACGTTCGTGGTACCGGGAAACGTCCTTGCCGCCTGGAACGGGACGCCGTGCGTCGTCGGCAAGTCGATGGCGCTGCCGCGGCACGTACACGACCGCATCGGCGGCTTCGCCGCATTCGGAGAGTTCCTTGCGGAGGACCAGGCCATCGGCCTCGCCGTTGCCGAGGCCGGTTATCGCGTCGTCCTCTCGCCCGTCGTCATCTCCAACGTCATCGAGCGCCGGACTCTCGGGCGCGCCCTCGACCGCCAGGTGCGCTGGGGGAAGATCCGCTTCGCCTTCTCGAAGTCCCTCTTTGCGGGCGAGCTGCTGATGAACCCCTTCCCCGTCGCGCTCCTGGCCGCACTTCTCGCCGTCCCGGGAGGCTCGCCGTGGGCGGGGGCGGTCTCATGCCTGGCCCTCGTCTCCCTCCTCCTTCGCATTCTCCAGGCGAGCTTCCTGGGCCGGATCTGCGGCTCGCCCCTGGGCCCCGTCGCGCTCCTTGCCATGCCCCTGAAGGACCTCCTCCAGGTCGCGACGCAGGTCGTCCCCTTCGTCTCGAAGGAGGTCGTCTGGCACGGCCACCGCGCCCGCATCGGGAAGGGAACGGTGCTCGTCGCGGTTGAGCGGCCGGGCCTTCTCGAAGCCGCCTGAGGATCGGTCCCTGCCCTCTCCCACCTGAAGGCGCTGGAGGCGTTCGAGGAGGAGCTCTCCCGGCAGGGAGCGGCCTCGCAGCGCCAGCGGGCGACCTCTCCTCACCGTCGCGCCTCTCAGGCCGACTCGACGTGCCTTCGGTACTCTTCTTCCCCCGCGGAAAAGGCGATCCGTCCATGCCTCACGAGGAGACGGAAATCCTCGAGGAAGCGCTCTTCTGCAACTCCCAGGTCGGCGAGGAGGGTCTTCAGGCTTCTCGTGCCGTCCGTCTTCTTCAGGATCAGTGTTCCGAGAAGTGTCGGAGCGGCGAACCGCACCCCGCCCTCGCGGCTCACCTGGGGAACGATACGGTCGAGATAAGCCGAGTCGCGCTCCTTCAGGACGAGGTCTGCCGTGAGGAGCCCCGCGAGGACGCTTCGCACGTCTTCCTCGAGGCGCCTCGTCGCCTCGATGATCTGGCGGATCGTCCGCTTGCCGTTCACGAGGGAGAGAATCGACCACTCCTTCGCGGTCAGGCGGATGTCGTCCTGCGGCGGCTCCGGCGCGACGAAGAGCGGCTGGTCGTCGGCGGGAAGGACGGCTTCGACATTCCAGCCGCCGTCGAGTCTCCGAAAGCCCTCGAGGATGAGGTTCTGAACGCTCTGGCGGACCGTGCGGGGCGGCGGTGACGGATGCCCGAGAACGAACTCGAACCGTCCCTTCGTGATCGTGAGGGCCGCGTAGACGGCGTCGGCACCTTCGAGACCGAACGCGAGGGCGTGGACGACCTCCCGTCCCTCGTACCAGAGCGCGGCGAGCGGGCTTCCGTCGGGCCCGGTGACGGCGAAGACCCCGTCCCGTCCCTGGAGGTGGAAGAACTGGATCAGCTCGGGGAGCGCCAGGCTTTCGAGGTCTCCCTCGAGGGCTGTGGATCGAGTCGTGGGGACCGCACTCATCGAAAGCCTCCGCCCGAGAGGTTCGGTTCTCGAATCGCGGAAACCCGTGACGACCCGGTTAACCCTGCGTGCAGGAGCGCCCCGACCTCGCCGCCGTCCGTCTCGCCGAGGCGGCGGCGGTTGACGACGACCGCGGGGCCCTCGATCGCCTTTGCCGCGCCCTTCAGCTCGGCAACGATCGACGCGAGTATCCGGTAGTCGAAGCCCCGTTCGCCGTTCCACGTGACGATTCCGATCGAGAGGCTCAGAAAGCCGTAGCAACGACGCACACCGAGCCGATCGGTTGCAACGATCTTCCCGGCCGCGCGCTCGGCGGCATCGTAGAGCCCGACGATCCGTTCGGCGAACTCCGCGGTCGCCGCGCGCGCGCGCTCCTCGGCACTCTCGGGACGGACGACGAAGGCGAAGTCGTCGCCCCCCGCGTGGGCGAGGAGCTCGTCGGGGCCGTCGCCGAGAT
>JACRCS010000126.1 GCA_016218905.1 Deltaproteobacteria bacterium | reverse complement strand
TAGGTTGTACGCATGAAGAAGCGGATCGAGAAGGACACGATGGGAGAGGTCGAGGTCCCGGAGAGAGCGCTCTGGGGCGCGCAGACTGAGCGGGCCCTCAGAAACGGCGTGGCCGTGCGCAGGCTGCCTTGGGAGCTTACGGCGGCCCTCGTGCTGATCAAGAAGGGCGCTGCCCTGGTCAACCGGGAGCTCGGGCTCCTTTCCCCCGACGCCGCGTCCGCCATCGTGAGAGCGGCCGATGAGGTCCTCTCCGGCAAGCTGGAGAGGGAGTTCCCCCTCAGCCCGTTTCAGACGGGCTCGGGCACCTCCTCCAACATGAACGCCAACGAGGTGCTCGCCAACCGCGCGAACGAGCTGCTCGGCGGGCGACGGGGCGAGAAGTCGCCGATCCACCCGAACGATCACGTGAACCGGTGTCAGTCGTCGAACGACGTCTTTCCGACGGCGATCCACGTCGCTGCCCTGCAGTTGCTCGAGGAGGAACTCCTTCCGGCCTCGCGGAAGCTCCACGCTGCCCTGGCTAGGAAAGCCGAAGAGTTCGCCGGCGTTTTGAAGCTCGGCCGCACGCACCTGATGGACGCGCTGCCGGTCACGCTCGGCCAGGAGTTCGGAGCCTACGCCCGGCAGGTGGAGCTCGGCGTCGCCCGCATCCGCGCCGCGGCCAAGGGGCTGCGGGAGCTGCCGCTGGGCGGGACCGCCGTGGGTACCGGGATGAACGCGCATCCCGAGTTCGCGACCCGGGTGATCGCCTGGCTCGCCGAGCAGACAGGGCTTCCGCTGGTGCGGGCCGGGGACGCCTTCGAGGCCCAGTCGGCGCGGGACGCGTGCGTCTCGCTGAGCGGTTCTCTCCGAGGCCTCGCGGTCTCCCTCTCGAAGATCGCCAACGACCTGCGCTGGCTCGCCTCCGGACCCCACGGCGGACTGGCGGAGCTCCGGCTGCCGGAGCTCCAGCCCGGCTCGTCCATCATGCCGGGCAAGGTCAATCCCGTCGTCCCCGAGGCCGTCCTCCAGGCCTCCGCACAGGTGCTCGCCGACGACCTGGCCGTGGCCCAGGGCGGCTCCGGCGGGGTTTTCGAGCTCAACCTCATGATGCCCCTCATCGCCACGAACCTGCTGGAGGAGCTCCAGCTCCTCTCGGGTGCCTGCCGCCTCCTCGCCGAGCGCTGCGTGGAGGGCCTGACGGCGGATCCCGAGCGCTGCCGGGCGCTCCTGGAGGGAAGCCTCGCTCTGGCGACGCCGCTCGCGGAAGTGGTAGGGTATGAAGCGGTGGGCCGGGTGGTGGCGCTGGCGAGGCGGGAACGGATCTCGCTCCTGGAAGCCGCCCTGCGCGCGGGTCTCGCCTCGGAAGAGGAGCTCCGGCGACTCCTGGCTCCCGCTGGCATGGTAGGGCGGCCCGATCGCTAGCGGTCCGGCCGCCGCAGCAAGTTTGTGTGCGCGGCATGTGGTTTCGCTCTGCTTGCTTTCTGCTCCTCTGCCTCCTCCCCGCCTCGGCTCGGGCCGACCCCCGGACCGAAGCGCTGGACCGGGGCCGCCTGAGCCTCGCCTGGGACGCCCGCGTCTCTGGGGAGTGCGACGAGGCGCTCCGGTACCTGACCGACATCTCGCCCGCCGCCAAGAAGGCTCCCGAAGCCCTCCGGCTCCGCTCGGAGTGCCTCTTGGACCTTGGCCGCTACCGGGACGCGGTGGAGGTCCTGGGCTCGGCCGGCGCAGCGGCCATGCCGGACCGCGAGGCCTGGCTGGAGGAGGCGTTCGACGAATGGGCTCACGACCTCACCGGCCGGGAAGACTATCAGGGCGTGCGGCGGATGGTGGCGCAGAGAGGCTCGATGCTCCCGCAGAGCCTCGCCCTGCGCTCCCTGGACGAGGCGGCCCGGTTCCGCTCCGAGGCGAAGCTCGCCTTGGGACCGAGCGCCCGCACCGTCCGCCTGAGGACCGGCGAAGAGCTCCGGATCGCCCCCCTAAAGGGGCCGCGGTCGCCGAGAGGCTGGACCCGGGCCTATCCCTGGCTCGGCGAGGATACGCCCGTCCCTCGAACCACTCTGGCGGAGTGGATGCCGTCGCTCGCAGCGAAGCTTGACGGCCGAGGGCAGGGGCTCTGGGCCCACATACCGCACGCCGCCCTCCTTGGGGCCCTCGGCGAGGAGGCGCGGCGCGGGGGGCTCGAACTGAAGCGGGCGAGGGGAGAGACCTCCGTCGGCCGCGGGTCCGATCGAATCCTCGTGGACCTCCGCGAGTGGACGTTCCGGGCGGCCGCGGAGGGGTTGGGGATCCGAGGGGCCGCGGCGGCGGCGGTGGCCCAGGCCGACCGGGAGCTGCGCAATCGGGCCCTGCTCGCGGGCTGGATCTCGGAGCGGAAAGGCGAACTCGAGGTGATGCGCGACGAGGATCTCCTGCGGATCCGAAACGCGCGCTCGGGACGGACGTACGACCTGGACCTCGCGGCCTGGGCTGCCTCTTTCGAACCCGAGTCGAAAGATTGGCTGGAGTTCTGGTCGGGCCTCGTCTGCGAGCTGGAGGAGGCCCCGGGGCGTTTCCTCTGCTCCTGCGGGCGTCCCGCGGTCCTGCGGGAAGTGCTCCTCCCGGCCGGGAGCTCCGGCGCGGAAGGTGGGCCTTCGGTCGTGGAGAAGGGTTCCGGCTACGAGCTCGCGCTCCTGGCGGTCTGCCCGTCGTACGAGCGGTACGTCAATGACGAGGTCCTGAAGGATTGGGGCGTGACCCTCGCGGCCGCGGCGGAGAAGGCGAAAGCGGACGCCAGACAGGCCCCGTGGGAGCTCACGTTCCGGAGAGGGGACGCGGACGGCGTGCCGTACGTCGTGTTCGAGGGAGAGGGCGCCTCCTCCCTCGTCCTGCGCCCGGAGCTCCTTCTCGGGGCGTTGGAGGCGGTAGAGGGAGCGGCGGTCCGGGAGAAGTCCATCACGTCGGTGGCGCCCACGGTCTCGTCCCTCGCCGTCCTGGAGGGGCTGGACCCGGTTCGTCCCGCCGCGGTCCGGAGGGCGCTCGTGCGCGTCCTGCTGGACGCTGCCCAGGCCGGCACGCTCACCGAGCGCGTCTCCTATGCCGCCCGCGTTCGGCTCCCGACCCGTGGAGCGGGAGCCTTCCGCGTGCGACCGGCCGACTGACCACCGGACCGTCGTCAGTCGGCGTTATCGGTTTTCGGTTCTCGGTTTTGGGGTTCTCTCCCGATAACTGAAAACTGACAACCGATAACTCGCCTTACCCCTTCACCCCAATGATCCCCTTCTCCTTATCGTAGACGATCCCCCGATGGGGAACGGGGCCGGCGTCGATGAAGTTGCTTCGGAGTCGGCGGCCCAGGATCTCCTCGGCGCGTCGGCCGAGTTGGAGCATCTTCGCCACGTCGATCCCGGTCCGGACCCCCATCTCCTCGAACATCCCCACCAGGTCCTCGGTGCAGGTGTTCCCCGCGTAGCCGTGGTGGTACTCGGCGGCTCCCGTCCTCGGTTGGCCTCCGATGGCGCCGATCGAGCTGTCGAAGTAGCGAAGTCCGCAGCTTAGGGCGATGAGGGAGTTGGCGACGCCCCAACCCCTCGTGTCGTGGAAGTGGACCACGATCTCGTCGGGCGTGAAGCCTTCCGCCAGGACGTACTCGTAGAACTGGCTCACCTGCCGGGGATTCGACGCGCCGGTCGTGTCTCCGAAGCCCACGTAGCGCGCCCCGATGTCCTTCCACCACTTGCCCATGCGCGCCACCCGGTCGAGGGGCACGTCGCCGGTGATGGGGCATCCGAAGCTCGTCAACACCCAGCCGAAGACGGCGTGGCCGGAGTCGATCGACGCCCGCGTCATCTCCTCGAGCAGCCGCTTGTTCTCGTCGTGCGTCATGTTGACGTTGGCGAGGTTGTGCTCCTCCGTGGAGGAGATCACCATCGCGATCTCGTCCACACCGAAGCCGGCGTCCTTGCTGCGCATCGCGCGCTCGATGCCCTTCATCGTGGTGCAGATCCCCCGGTACTCGACCCCCGGTTTGCGCGGGATCCGCTTCAGAACCTCCTCCGCGTCGGCGAACTGGGGGAGGTACTTGGGGTGCGCGAAGCTCGTCGCCTCGATCTTCGGAAACCCGGCTTCCGCGAGGCCCGCGATCATCTCAACCTTGTGATCGGTGGGGACGATGGTCCGCTCGTTCTGGAGCCCGTCACGAGCCCAGCACTCGCCCATCACCACCTGAGCCGGAAGCTGGATCTCGTGAAGTTTCAGCTGGTCGCACATGTCATCCTCCGTATGTGTGCCGCGTTCTACGTTCCACGTCGCTTGCGTCCCATAGGTCCCATAGGTCCCATAGGTCCCATAGGTCCCATAAGTCCCATAGGTCCCATAGGCCCCATCCACGAGGGGCAGACTGAGAACCGAACCGTGAAAGGCCGTCTAGCGCCCTTTATAGACCGGCGCTCTCTTCTCCCGAAACGCGGCGAGTCCCTCCCGCCGGTCCTCGGTCGGGATCGTCATCTCGTAGCACGTGCTCTCGAAAACGAGGCCGCTCGCCAGGTCCATCTCCAGGCCGCAGTCGATGGCGCGTTTGGCCGCCTTGAGCGCGACGGGACCGTTGCGGACGATCGCGGCGGCCATGGCGGCGGCCTCGGTCAGGAGGTTGGCCTGGGACGCGACCTGGTTCGCGAGTCCGATGTCGAGGGCTTCCACCGCGCCGATGCGGCGCGCCAGGAAGATCAGCTCCTTCGCCTTCGCCTTTCCCACGAGCCGGGGAAGGCGCTGCGTGCCTCCCGCGCCGGGAATAATGGCGAGGCTCGTCTCGGTCAGGCCGAGGGTCGCATTCTCGGCGACGATCCGGAGGTCGCAGGCGAGGGCGAGCTCCGTCCCCCCGCCGAGGGCGGCGCCGTTGACCGCCGCGATGGCGGGAATGGGCAGGTTCTCGACCTGGGAGAAGACCGTCCGAATGGTCTGGATGTAGCGCCGGACCTCCTCTTCCGAGAGGGTCGCCCGCTCCTTCAGATCCGCTCCGGCGCAGAAGGCGCGGTCTCCCGCGCCCGTCACGATGAGGCAGCGCGCCGCGGAGTCGCCCTCGATCTCCTCGACCGCCGCCCGAAGCTCGAGGAGCATCCCGAAGGAGAGCGAGTTCATCGCCTCCGGACGGTTCAGGGTGAGGGTCAAGATCCCGTCCTCCCTTCGGAGGAGAATCGTCGGTTCGGCCATCACGTTCCTCCTGGTTCCAATGTACCGTGCCTTCGAAGGTTCAAAAGGTTCAGACACTCGCTTCGGGCCCGCCGGAGCGCGTCGCCGTCGACGCCCGTGGCCGCTCCGATCGACTCGAAGAGATAAGAGAGGTCCTCGATCGGGACGTTCCCCCGAGAGCCCGGGGCGAAGGGGCAACCCCCGAGTCCCCCGACCGAGCCGTCGAAGCGGCGGACGCCCGCGAGGAGGCCCGTCAGCGCGTTCGCGGCGGCGACCCCGAAGGTGTCGTGCAGGTGGAGGCTTACGGCAGAGAGCGGGTAGACGGCGGAGACGTCCTCGAGCAGCGAGGCGACGTCGCGGGGAGAGGCCCCTCCGTAGGTGTCACAGAGGGTCAGCTCCTCGATACCGAGCTCCCGGGCGCGGCGGCAGAGCGTGCCCACCCGGCCGGCGGGGACCTTGCCTTCGACGGGATCGATCCACGCCATGGAGACCGCGAGGCGGGCCCGGAGGCCGGCTTCGGCGGCCGTCCGCGCCATCGGGCCGAGCTCCTCGAGGACCGAGGCGATGGGGCGCCCCAGGTTGGCCTCGCTGTGGGTCTCGGTGGCGGAGAGGAGGAGGACCAGGTTGCGCGCCCCCGCCTTCCGGGCCCGCTCGACCCCGCGCCGGTTGGGCACCAGGACCCAGAGCCGCTCGGCCAGGTCCGGGAGCTCCGCGAGCACCTCCTCCGTCCGCGCCATCTGGGGCAAGCGTCGCGGATCGACGAAGCTCCCGGCTTCCGCCTCGGGCACGCCGCTCTCGAGGATCCTCCGAAGCCAGGCGGCGCGTTCAGGGGGCGAGAGCACCACCGGCTCCGCCTGGAGCCCGTCCCTCGCCGAAACGTCGACGAGCGTCACCCGATCGCCCACGGAGGAGAACAGTTGACGTAAACTGTCGAATGTTGCACGTTGCAAGGCGCCTCCCCGAAACCAAACGGCGGGTGCGTCGGGCTTATACCCGAAGGAAGCCGCTCCGGTCAACGGTCGCCGCACGAAGGGCCCGCCGGATGGCCCGAAACAGCGGGGTTTCGCGTGGGGCGAGTGAAACGCCGGCTGCTCCGCGTGCGTTTTTGCTACCCTGCCACGAAGGATGACGATGCTCTTCGCGGGGCAGCGACGACGGCAAGTTCGCTGGGTGGCTCCGCCGCTCTCTCGGCGAGTTTGGCAGCTGACGTCAACTGAACAAACAGGTTGACCCGAAAAAGAGAACGATGTTATACAGCGGCCGGCATTTCCGAGCAGGAGAAGATCCATGGATGACCGGGTCCAACTGAACGTCGACGATCTCTACTTGAGCTTCGGCGGCGTCACGGCCCTCGCCGGCGTGAGCTTCGACGTCCGCAAGGGGGAGATCTTCTCGATCATCGGCCCCAACGGCGCCGGCAAGACGAGCATGCTCAACTGCATCAGCGGCCGGTACCATCCGCAGCGAGGCTCGATCACCTTCGACGGAGCCGAGATCACCGGCAAGCCTTCCGCCACCCGGGCCCGCATGGGCCTCTCGCGGACCTTCCAGAATATCGCCCTCTTCAAGGGGATGACCGTCCTCGACAACCTGCTCATCGGGCGGCACATCCATCTGAAGTCCGGCTTCCTCACCGGTGGGCTGTACCTGGGGCCGTGCCAGAAGGAAGAGATCGCCCATCGGCGCTTCATCGAGGACATCGTCGATTTCCTCGAGATCGAACACATCCGTAAGCGGATCGTCGGAACCCTGGCCTACGGGCTCCAGAAGCGGGTGGAGCTGGCGCGTGCCCTGGCGCTCGATCCGAAGCTCATCCTCCTCGACGAGCCCATGGCGGGCATGAACCTGGAAGAGACCGAGGACATGGTCCGCTTCATCCTCGACATCAACCAGGAGCGGGGGATCACGGTGGTCCTCGTCGAGCACGACATGGGCGTCGTCATGGACGTCTCCGACCGGATCGTCGTTCTCGACTTCGGCCAGAAGATCGGGGAGGGGACGCCGGAAGGGGTCCAGAAGAACCCCGACGTCATCCGCGCCTACCTCGGCGGCGAAGACTCGACGTTCCTGGGAAGGTAGGAGGAGAGCCGATGGTCCGAGCCGCCCACGACACCTTCCCGAAGCTTCTCCGCGCCAACGCCCAGAAGTACGGCGCCGGCAAGGTTGCGCTCCGGGAAAAGGAGTTCGGGATCTGGCAGCCCTACACCTGGGTCGACTACTACGAGCACGTGAAGTACTTCTGCCTGGGCCTCGTCTCGCTGGGGCTCGGCAAGGGCGACACCATCTCGATCATCGGGGACAACCGGCCCGAGTGGCTCTTCTCGGAGCTCGCGGCCCAGTGCGCCGGCGCCATCGGGATCGGCATCTACCAGGACTCGATCCTCAAGGAAGTCTCCTACATCATCAATCTCGCCGCCTCCAAGTTCATCATCGCCGAGGATCAGGAGCAGGTGGACAAGGTCCTCGACATGGGCGACGAGCTCCCCACCGTGAGCCGAATCGTCTACACCGACCCTCGGGGAATGCGGAAGTACGACGACCCACGCCTCATCTACTTCCCGGACGTGGAGAAGCTGGGCAGGGAGTACGAGGCGGCGAACCCCGGTGTCTTCGACCGGCTCGTCGACGAGACCGACCCGGAGGCGCCGGCCCAGATCTGCACGACCTCCGGCACCACCGGCAACCCGAAGCTCGCGGTCCTCTCCCACCGCAACATGCTCAGCATGGCCGCGAACCTGGGCGCGGTGGACCCGAAGCACGAAACCGACGAGTTCGTGAGCTTTCTCCCACTCCCCTGGATCGGGGAGCAGATGATGTGCGTCGCGAGCGGGCTGCTCTTCGGCTTCACGGTCAACTTCCCGGAGGAGCCCGAGACCGCGACCGAGAACATCCGGGAGATCGGGCCCAACGTCATCTTCAGCCCGCCGCGGGTGTGGGAGAACCTGGCTGCGACCGTGCAGGTCAAGATCCTGGATGCCTCGGCCCTGAAGCGGTTCCTCTACAACCGCTGCCTTCCGATCGGGTACGAGTGGGCAGACCTGAAGTTCCGGAAGGTGAAGCCGACGCTGGCCCAGAAGCTCCGCTACGGCCTCGCGTACGCGCTGGTCGTCCGGGCGCTCAAGGACCGGCTGGGTTTCACGAGGATCCGCTCGGCGTCGACGGGCGGCGCGGCCCTCGGGCCGGATACGTTCCGCTTCTTCCACGCCCTCGGCGTCAACCTGAAGCAGATCTACGGCCAGACGGAGATCTCCGGGATCTCCTGCATCCACCTGGACGGGGACGTCAACTTCGACTCGGTGGGGAAGCCCATTCCCGAGACCGAGGTGCGCATCCACAACCCCGATCCTCAGGGGGTGGGGGAGGTCGTCTCCCGCAGCCCGGCGCTCTTCCAGGGGTACTACCGGAACGAGGGGGCCACCCAGGAGACCATCCTCGACGGCTGGCTCCACTCGGGGGACGCCGGGTACTTCAACCCCGACGGTCACCTCGTGATCATCGACCGGATGAAGGACATCATGACCCTGCGGAGCGGAGAGCGTTTCAGCCCGCAGTTCATCGAGAACAAGCTCAAGTTCAGCCCCTACGTGAAGGAAGCGGTCTGCGTCGGGCAGGACCGGGACTTCGTCATCTCCCTCATCTGCATCGACTACGGGATCGTCGGCAAGTGGGCGGAGGACCACCGGATCAACTACACCACCTACACGGATCTCGCGTCGAAGACCGAGGTCTACGACTTCATCGAGAAGGAGGTCCGGAAGGTCAACGAGACTCTGACCGAGTCGCAGCGCGTCAAGAAGTTCGCGCTCCTCTACAAGGAGCTCGACGCCGACGACGACGAG
>JACRCS010000125.1 GCA_016218905.1 Deltaproteobacteria bacterium | reverse complement strand
GTGCCGGCGCCGCGGAGGGCTCGGCTACCGGCGCGCGTGCCGGGACGCGCTTCGGGTGCTGGGCCATGGCGGCCAGGAAGAGGCCGAGGAGGAGCAGCACGCCCGCCGTGTAGAAGGCGTAGTCGTACGAATGATAGATGTCGTAGATCCTCCCGGCCAGCTTCGGCATAAAGGAGCCCAGCCCCCAGCCGAGGAAGACGAGCCCGTAGTTCAAGCCGAGGTTCTTCGGCCCGTAGAAGTCCGCGGTGAACGAGGGAAAGAGCGTGAGCCCCCCGCCGTAGCACCAGAACCCCACCCCGGCCGCGAGGAAGAGGAGAGGGACGTTCTTCAGCGCGAAGAGCGAGGGTAGGGTGAACATGATGACCGCCCCCACGAGGAGGTTCAGGATCAGCGTGTTCTTCCGCCCCACCCGGTCGGAGATGACGCCGGTGCCCACCCGGCCCGAGGAGTTGCAGATCGCGCCCCACGCCACGAGCAGGTACCCCGCGCTCATGACGCTTCCGATCATCTTCGCCGCGTGGCCGACGAGGAGCAGTCCCGCCTGCGTGTTGATGGCGAAGAGGAGCACCAGTACGTAGAACTGCCAGGAGCTGATCATCTGGCGGGCGGTCCAGTTCACTTCCGCCTGCTCGCCAGCCGTCTGCTTTGCGGCCGCAATGGGCGCCCCCGGCGGCACGTAGCCCGGCTCCGGCCAGGCGAGGAACTGGGAGGCGGCGAGGATGACGATCAGGTACGCCGCTCCGAGGACGTAGAAGGAGGCGCTGATCCCGTAGCGCGACATGAGCCAGGTCGCCAACGGCGCGACGTAGAAGGCGGCCAGGCCGTACCCTCCCACGACGAGTCCGGCGATGAGGCCGCGCTTCTGCGGGCCGAACCACTTCAGCGCGGCGGGCGTCGGCGCCGCGTATCCGAGGCCCATCCCGATCCCCCCCAGGAGCCCGAAGCCGACGAGGATCCCGAGGTAGCTCTTCAGGAAGCCGGCGAGGAGCAGGCCCGCGCCGATGGCGACGCCCCCGAGGGAGGCCGCGATCCTCGGCCCGAGGCGGTCCTGGAGCCGGCCGCCGGGAATCATCAGGAGCGCGAAGACGGCGATGCAGAGTGAGGCGGGGTTGGAGGCCTGCTCTGCCGTGAAGGGCGCCCAGCCGCTCGCCCTCATCACCTCCGGGTTCGTGAGCGCCTTCACCCATACGCTCCAGGCGTACAGGCAGCCGAGGCAGAGGTTCACGACCATCCCGGCGGCGACCACCACCCAGGCTCGGCGCGGGGCGCGCCCGGGATCGACCTCTCGGTGGCGCGGCCGCCCCAATGGAAAGGGTTCCCCTGTGGGAAGGATCTGAGCTTTCGAGGCCATCTCGTTCCTCCTCCGATCGAGGGGCCGCGCCGCCAGGGATCCAGGTCGCTCGGGTCCGAGCGCCCTCGATCGCAGTGCGGTGCGGTTGTGGGCGTTTACACGGTCACGGCTGCACCCGCCGTGCCAGCGCCGGCCGGGCGGCTTTGCCGAGGCTCAGCGGGGCGTTCCGGGCGAGGCGGGTAGGAGTCCTTCGCTGTATATCGGCTGCATGCACCGGAGAAACACCGTTTGCGGGGACATGCGTACGAACCCCCGAAAACTCCGCGCGCTCGAGGGTGTATGCGGAAAATATGCGTTAAGGACGGGGGACGAGGACGAAAGGACGAAAGGACGAAGGATGAAGGTTGAAGGACGATGAGAGATGAGGGATGAGGGATGAGGTCACACCGGCTCTTTACAAGACCTCGCTCCGCAGTTTAGGCTCGGCGATTCACGCGCCGCAACAGCCGCGGCTGGCCGCGCGCAAATCTCCCCAGTCTCGGGCAGGAAACGATGAGCTTCGAATACGTGCAGCAGATCCCCAGGGTCGAGGACATCCTCGACCAGCAGCCCATGTCGCCGGCGCTCAAGCGGCTCAAGGCGAGCCGCGATGCCGCCCTCTCTTCCGTGCTCACGGGCCAGAGCGACCGGTTCCTCGTGATCATCGGTCCCTGCTCGGCAGATCGGGAGGACGCGATCTGCGATTATGTAGGCCGCCTCGCCAAGCTCCAGGAGAGGGTGCAGGAGCGGCTCGTGCTCGTGCCCCGCATCTACACCAACAAGCCCCGCACCACCGGCACCGGCTACAAGGGCATGGCCCACCGTCCCGTGCCGGGGGAGCTCCCGAATATCGTCGAGGGTCTGAAGGCGCTCCGGCAACTCCATCTGCGGGCGCTCGCCGAGTCTCACCTGACCGCGGCGGACGAGATGCTCTACCCCGAGAACTACCCTTACGTGGCCGACTTCCTGAGCTACGTGGCGATCGGCGCCCGGTCCGTGGAGAACCAGCAGCACCGGCTCACGGTCAGCGGCTTCGACGTGCCCGCGGGGATGAAGAACCCCACGAGCGGCGACATCGAGGTGATGCTCAACTCGATCCAGGCGGCCCAGAGCGGTCACGTCTTCGCCTATAATGGCTGGGAGGTCGCCACCCACGGGAATCCGCTGGCCCACGGGATCCTGCGGGGGGCGGTGAACCACTACGGCGTGGCGATCCCGAACTACCACTATGAAGACCTCGTGCGGACCGCCGAGGCGTACCGGAAGCGTCAGCTCGTGAACCCCGCCGTGATCGTCGATACGAACCACGCGAACTCCAACAAGAGCTTCGCCGAGCAGCCGCGGATCGCGCTGGAGGTGATGCAGAGCCGCAGGCACTCGAGCCTGGTGCGGAAGCTCGTCCGGGGGCTCCTGATCGAGAGCTATCTCGTGGAGGGCGCGCAGGACGAGCGGAGTGAGGTGTACGGCAAATCCATCACCGATCCGTGCCTCGGATGGGAGGCGTCGGAGCGGCTGGTGCTCGAGCTGGCAGAGCTGGCGTAGCCCATTTTCAGCGTTTCGTCATGGGAATCATGGGAAGAATGGGACGAAGAGGACTGATCGGACCATAGGTCCTACAAGTCCCATGAGATCCCATAAATCCCATGACGCGGACGACTAGCGGGAGGATACAGTGCTGGAGCCTCTGGAAGGCCGGGTGCGGATTGAGACTGGCGTCGTCTACGGACGGGGCGGCGCCCGGGAGCTGAAGTTCGACGTCTACCAGCCTCCCGTCGACCGCGCCTACCGGCCGGCCGTCCTACTGATCCACGGCGGAGGATGGTACGAGGGGGACCGGACCATGCTCCAGGGCTACGCGGTTCAGCTCGCGCGGCGGGGCTTCGTCGCCTTCGCGTGCGAGTACCGCCTCTCCGGCGAGGCGGTCTGGCCGGCCCAGCTGGACGACGTGACGCTCGCGTTTCGCGCAATCCGGCCGCGGGCGGCGGAACTCGCCATCGATCCGAACCGGGTGGCCGTGCTGGGCAACTCCGCGGGCGGACACCTCGCCCTCATGCTCGCGGCGACTCTGCACGGAGCCTCCTTCCGCCCCGCCGCGGTCGTCGCCCTCTACCCGCCGGCGCGCCTGCGCGGGCTCTCGGCCGACGGAGCGGTCGCCGCGCTCCTGGGCGGCCGCCTCGAGCCCGGCCGGCTTCGCGACGCCAGCCCGATCGAGCAAGTCTCCCCGGGCTTCCCGCCCACGCTCCTCCTCCACGGGAACGCCGACGACGTAGTCCCGTGCGAAGACAGCCTGGACCTCTACGCCCAGCTGCGGCAGGTGGGTTCCGGGGCGGAGCTCCACCTCTTCGAAGGCGCGGGGCACGGCTTCGACACGGAGCCCGACCTCGGCCGCCAGTGCCTCCAGCTCATCGCCCTCTTCCTCGAACGGAAGGTGGTTCGGAGGGGTTGAGGATTCAGATTAAGGTCAAGGTTTAGTTCGAGGGGCAAGGGCGGCAAGGCTTAGGCTCCCTCTCCACTCGGTCCACCAAGTCCGCTTCGTCCACTCCCGCAGTGCGGTCTCGGCTTCCGCTCACTCGGCTTCTTCGGGCATGGGGAACGCCGCGTAGGGGTCGTCCGGGTCCTGCTCCTCGGCCAGGAAGACGAACGTCTCGGGGACGCGCTCTTTCGCCTTCGCCGCGGCTTCCGAGGGCAGGAGGTAGAACGAGCCGTCCCACTCGACGATGGCTAGGCTGCGCCGGGCCAGGCCCTCCTGCTGCGCCTTGTCCACGTAGAGCCTCTTCACCTTGGTCCCCTTCACGAAGTGGTACCGGATGTCTCCCTTGCCATGGGGCACGGCGCTAGTCTGGATGAGGCGCTTCACCTCGGCCCTGAGGCCCTTTCGCGCCAGCTCTTCGTCTCGCGCGTGGTTGAGCTCGCGGCTCCGCTGGGCGTGGAGCTGGCGCTCCTGTCGCGCCCGTTCGGCGGCGAGCTGCTCGGGCGACGGCGGCAAGGGCTGGCCGGACTTCCGGGCCTTATTGGCATCTTTCGCCTGCTGCTTCTTCTCGAGCTCGGCCTGTCGGGCCTGCTTCTGATCGACAAACCCGGCCTTCAGCAACTGGTCTCGAAGCGAGCTGTTCATCGAAAACCTCTGGGGCGTGGCGGCTTCCGGGATCGGGTTGTCGGTTTTCAGTTTTCAGCTTCGGTACGCCGCTGCGCGGCCGGTTGGCTGAAAGTGACTCCGGCCTCTTTTCCGTCACCGTCACCCCGGCACGGATTGCCGGGGTCCAGGGCCCAGGAGGGTCCATCCATGGCGCACTGGATTCCGGCGTCCATGCCGGAATGACGAAGAAGGGGAAACCCGGTCGCCAGTCACTTGGAGCCGAAGACCGAGAACCGAGAACCCGGACATGATAAAGGCAGGTCCGGAGAGGAAGCAACGGGTCGGCGACGAGCCGCCTGGGGTCGAAGAACGGTGAAACGGTGGTAAAACGAATCAGGTGATCTTTTCGCGGTTTGACACCCGGGCCGGGGGCGGGTATAAACCATTACCGATTTGGTCAGAGTTGGTTTCGACCACCTCAACCGCGGGAGGAGTGTCGTGGAACACACAGAGTACGACTACGGGCCCGTCCGGGGCTTCGTGACCTGGAGCCTCATCTGGGGCGTCGTCGCGGTCCTGGTGGGGGTGTTGATCTCCCTTCAGCTCGTCGCGCCGGGACTCAACCTCCCGCCGTTCCTCACGTACGGGAGGCTTCGCCCGCTCCACACGAACGCGGGCATCTTCGGCTGGGCCATCGGGAGCTTCTTCGCGGTCTTCTACTACATGGTCCAGCGCCTCACCCGCACGCGCGTCTGGAGCCCCGGGCTCGCGCGCTTCCAGCTCTGGTGGTTCAACCTGACGATCGTGGCCGCGGCCGTGACGCTCCTCCTCGGCTTCTCCCAGTCCAAGGAGTACCACGAGCTCGAGTGGCCGCTCGACCTGATGGTGGTGATCCTCTGGGTCGCCTTCTCGGCGAACATCATCATGACCGTGGTCAAGCGCCGCGAGCCGCAGATGTACGTCTCGCTCTGGTTCATGCTCGCTTCCCTCGTCGGCGTGGCCGTGCTCTTCCTCGTCAACGCCGCCGCGGTCCCGGTCTCCCTCTTCAAATCCTACTCCGCGTATGCGGGCACGAACGATGCGAACGTCCAGTGGTGGTTCGGCCACAACGCCGTGGCGATGGTGCTGACCCTTCCGCCGCTCGCCGTCTTCTACTACTTCCTGCCGAAGACGACGGGCGCACCGATCTACAGCCACCGCTTGTCGATCATCGCCTTCTGGAGCCTCGTCTTCATGTATCTCTGGACGGGCGCCCACCACCTGCTCTGGACGCCCGTCCCCGATTGGGTCCAGACGCTCGCCATGGCGTTCTCCGTGATGCTGATCGCGCCCTCCTGGGGTTCCGTGGTCAACGGCTACCGCTCGATGGACGGCGAGTGGCACCAGATGCGCCAGAACTACCTCGTGAAGTTCCTCGTCCTGGCGATCACGTTCTACGGGCTCCAGACGCTCCAGGGCCCCCTCCAGTCGGTGCGCACCTTCTCCGGCTTCATCCACTACAGCGAGTGGGTCCCGGGTCACGTGCACATGGGGACGATGG